>NZ_MAIS01000042.1:0-50145 GCF_001680695.1 Paenibacillus sp. KS1
AGGTTCGAGTCCTTCATGGCTCACCAGTTTTATTCCTCGGTTGAGATGTCAATAGACATCCTTCCCAAAATACGTGCGGTAGTGGTGGAATGGCAGACACGCTATCTTGAGGGGGTAGTGGGCGTACGCCCGTGGAGGTTCGAGTCCTCTCTACCGCACCAAATTAACTAATGACAACTCCTTGCGCAGCAAGGAGTTTTTTAGTGTTTTTAATCATGTTCGGCTGACGTTTCATTACATGCGATTATTTTTTGGTTTATGGACGAGAGCCATGATAAATGCCCAAAACTACTAGATGTGTATATAAGCGAAATAAATCTGTTTACCATAAGAGTCGTTGAGAAAATAGAATCTCGCGGCTCTTATTTATGTTATGGTGAACGCTGATCGATCGGACTATTGAAAATGCCAAGGTTGATAGTAAGTTAACTGAAGTGATGGGGAAGGACATACTACAAGTAATGAGAGTGTAAATCTAATTGTTTTGGATATAAGCCAAGTCATATTGAGAGAGACTTCAATACTATGGAATATGTACGAACTAATAGAGTAACTCTCTTGAGAGATGGTAAGCTGATGGCGGTTCGAAAAGGAGTTTGTTTATGGACAATCATTATCGATTTCTAAACGGTCATCCATTTTCATCATGGCTTGCAAAGGCATCTGGAATCATCGTGCCCGTGTTACCTATGGGGGAAACAGGGGCTACTGGAGCAACTGGTTCAACCGGATCAACAGGTCAGAGCGGCGCCACAGGAAGAACAGGCCCTACCGGAGCCATAGGGGGAACGGGAACTACGGGTTCAACAGGTGCAACGGGTGTAACGGGAGCTACTGGAACGACAGGTATAACCGGATCGACTGGAATAGGTTCGACTGGGGTGACTGGCGCAACGGGATCGACAGGTGTAACGGGTTCTACGGGGATTACTGGATCTACCGGAGCCACCGGGGCAACGGGAGCAACAGGGACGAGCACTACCGCGACATCCTCGTATGCTGCCAATACTACCGGAGCATCGATCGCGGTCGTCTTGTTAGGTACACTCGTTCCGCTCCCAAGCGCCCAGAACATTGGATCTGGAATAAGCGTGAATGGCTCGAACGATACTTTTACCGTATCTACTGCGGGAAGATATTACATCTCGTATCAGCTCCACTTAACCGCGGGCTTGTTGCTGGGATCTAGACTGCTTATCAACGGAGTAGCAAATGTAGCCTCTACGATAACACCCGTTCTTACGGTATCCACCTTTAACAATGACGTCATTCTAACATTGGCTGCGAACACAACAATATCGCTCCAATTGTTCGGACTCCTAGGAACAGCTACGCTTATTAACAATGCTGCTGGTGCGGCTCTAACCATCATTCACTTAGGCTAGAAATACAACTAGAAATGGAGCGGTAATCGGTATGCAATCTGACTACAAAAAGAGCCGTTGAGGACGGGATCTCACGGCTCTTTTTGCGTTTTTCCTGTGATAAGTCTTTGTACCGCTGAAATCTATTCTTGTCCTCATCCGTAATAGGACGAATTACACGACTGGCATTTCTGTACCGGCTGCTAGACGTCTTTACGGGCTATTCCCGATATGCAGGCTTGCCTAGCAGTTTATCTAACGTCACCATCTCAATGCCTTGTCGATTTAGTTCCTCAATGATGTGAGGGAGCGCCTTGACGGTACCGTTTAAGTCATGATTTTTACCGCCGGCAGCATGCTGGAGCACGATAGCACCAGGGGTCAGGTGAGACATAATGTTGGCTTCGATTTGCTCTGCGGTGAGCCCTTTCCAATCTAGGGAATCGACATTCCAGTTCACGATCAGCATTTGTTGTGAGGCGAGCCACTTAATTTGCTCTTCACTTATATTGCCGTATGGCGGTCGAATGAAGTTGATCGTACGTCCCGTAGCAGCTCGCAGAATATTCTGTGTGCGAAGAATCTCATTATGGAAGGCCTCATTAGAGAGCTTCGGCAGATTCGCATGATCATAGGAATGATTGCCGACGATATGGCCTTCCTCTAGGATGCGCTTCATGATATCTGGATATTTCTCCGCTCGGTTGCCGACAACGAAGAATGTTGCCTTAACCCCATAGTTACGCAGCACATCAAGAACCTGCGGGGTAAAATGATTGTCGGGACCATCATCGAATGTCAGGGCAACCCTCCGTTGGTCAGACGGGCCCTGCATAATGAAGTGGGAGCGGTACTTCCTGCGCAGTTCGGATAAGGTGAGCGGCTTAGGGCTCCGGACATCGCTCTCATTGCCGCCGGCGAAGGAAGGAGCTTCCTTCGTTGCGACACGCGTTTGCCGTTGTTGAATCGAATATCCTTCATGCGATTTTTGGGCGGAAGGGGACTGAGGGGACGTGTTTGTCGTGCTGCAACCCGATGCATATATGCTTAGCATGGTACATAATCCGAGCAGAATTGGTCGTGTAATCATTGGCGGAACCTCCTGAACCGATGCTCATCAAATTAAGTATTGTACATAGGGTTCGAAGGAAGGTCGTAAATTATCCATCCGACACGGATTTTATTCGTATAGCGCATCCCTTAATTTGGTAGACATCTGGCTGTGACCACCATTTTGTTTCCTTGCGGAACTCAGTGCTTTGCGCAGGCGCTCATTCTCTGCTTGAAGTTCCTTAATTTCTTCAACCATCTCTTTGATCAAAGGTGAGCAGTCCTTGTTATGGGCTTCAATAAGTGCTGCAGCTCTATGCTGCAAATCCTGCCATTGCTGTTCATTCATCATCATATGACTCCTATTCCATAGCGTACATTCCTATCTACTCATTATAAGGCAAAAAGAAAGAGCCGTCACATGACGGCTCTGCGGGATGGCGCTTATTTGTTTTTCCACATTTGCTCGACTTGCTTCATATCCAGGATGTGCATGCGATCCATTGCATAACTTCCTGTCATCGCAATCCCTTCAGAGGCAGACTCATAATTGATATATAAGGAATCATCAGCAACAGTTATTTCTTCAGCCATTGGAGGTCCGTCAAGCTTCAGCTTAAGCTCAGCGTTATCCAAGAACCATAGCGGAACTTCCTTGTTGCTAATCGTTACCTTCTGGTGAGGCGCTTGCCCACGAGGATCGGTGAAGAACAGCATCGTGCTATTGCTGTTACGACCATAGGAATCACTCAATACCCAGTGGCCATTCCAGAACGATACGCCTTGAATTCGATTCGGAATCGAGAGGAGCTGCTCAGGTACAAGCTTGTCGCCGGAATTTTTTAGTTGCATAGGCAATCCTGTATTCGGATTTACCGAGAATCCCTCAATCCAAGCACGATATTGGTCGCCATCACGGTTGGTCATATGATGGGAGGTATCTGTTGGATAGCTTGTGCCGTGCGCAAATTCGCCAACCCATAGTTTTCCGTCCTCGAAGGCAATGAAGGATGCGTTCGTATTGACCTTGAATTGTCCGTCGAAAATAAGCTGTCCGCCATCTTCCGTCTGCTTCATCTTATCGATGGATACATATCTGGCCTTGCTGCCGGAAGCAACGAACACATAACCATTTGTGATGGCAACGCCACCGGCGTGACCCGTATATGGATCTCCTACAGCATCATACAGCTCGAAGGATTTCAGCAGCTGACCAGTTTTGGCATCCATAATCGCGATAACGCTGACGCCCACATCACGGTAGCCTGACATAACAAGCCATCCCTGTTCCGCGGAGTAGGCAAGACCCTGCGGGATAACAAGCTCGTGCAGACCAGGAATAATAGGTCCATCCTGTGCAATGTTGAGCAGCGGCTTGAACTCGTTCTTGTCAATGCGAAGCTTCGGATTCACCTCTTGTTGCGTCAGTTTGCCAGCAGCCACTACAGCAGCCGCACTTGGAGTTGTGTTGGATACTTGTGTGACTGGTGCAGCAGCTTGACTCAAGCCTGCCGGCTCTTCCTCACCATTGGCACAGGCAACGGCAGATGACAAGAGAATAGAAGAGAGCAGCACTGCTTGAACACTTTTTCGGCAACGTGAAGAAGTAGATTGAGATTTCATTACATAGCCTCCTTAAGATAGATGAAATGGTGCATTATAAGAGAAGCTGCATGCAGTTGTCTTATTATTTAAAAGTTGAATTCGCGAGTGCTGAGACGATATGCTTCTGTGCAAAAGCAAACACAATGACGATCGGCAGAATAACCATCACACTTGCAGCGCTAAGCAAATGGAAGGTCAGTGCTTCGTCGCCTGCTACTGCATCGCGCATCATCGCAACCGCAACCGTCAGCACACGCATGCTGTCCGAGTTCGTCATAATGAGCGGCCAGAAGTACGAGTTCCAGCTGCCGATAAAGGTGAGCACGATCAGTGTCGCAATCGTCGGCATTGCCATCGGAACGAGAATGCGATACAGCTGATGGAACCGGCCAGCACCATCGACTCGTGCAGCCTCCAGCACATCATTGTTAAGCGACTTGAATGCTTGACGAAGCAGGAAGATGCCGTAAGCAGACGCGCCGTGTGGAACGATCAATGCCAAGAAGGTGTTGAGCCAGCCAATCTTGGACATCATCACATATACAGGAACGAAGGTTACTTGTTCCGGAACGATTAGTGCAGCGAGCACGAGAACGAACCATTTATCGCGCCCCCAGAAGTTACCCTTCGCGAAGGCGAAGGCAGCCCAGATGGCAACATTAATCTGAAGAATCATAATCCCGAGCGTCTGCACGGCGGTATTGAAGAAATAACGGCCGAACGGCGACGCCTGGAATGCATCAATATAGTTCTGGAAGCGGAACGATTCTGGCCAGAAGGATGGAATCGCGAGCCGCAGCTCGAACGGTGTTTTTAAAGAAGTGACAACGAGCCAATAGGTTGGAAAGAACATCACTAATGTAATGAGGATGGCTGCTGCCAACCGGATGGATGAAAATAAGGATTTTGACATCCGCTAAGCCTACCCTTCGTAATGAACTCTTTTTTTCGATATCCACAGCTGGATTACGGTTAAGGCGATAATAATGATGAAGAAAATAACGACCAGTGCAGATGCGCGGCCTGTCCGGAACTCGGAGAAGGCCATCTGATAGATCCAGAACACCATCGCCTTCGTTGCATTCAGCGGTCCGCCGTTCGTCATAATATTGATCGACTGGAATACTTGCATCGATCCGATGAAGTTCGTGATAACAAGGAACAACGTCATTGGAGACAGCAATGGGATCGTAATATTGCAGAATTGGTTCCAGCGAGAAGCGCCATCGATGCTAGAAGCCTCATAGTATTCAACTGGGATGCTGCGTAAGCCGGCAATGAACAGCAGCATTGCGAAGCCGACGCCTTTCCATAGGGATACTGTAATAAGAGCGCCGAGCGCCGTGTTCGGATTCGTCATCCAGTTGATCTTATCGAATCCTGCCAAGTCCAATAGGTAGTTGGCAAGGCCGTATTCACCGTTAAATATCCACAAGAAGATCATGGCTGCGACGACCATAGAGATGTAGTAGGGCATGAAGATGATCGAACGCAAGAAATTATAAAACTTGGATTTAGAGTTGAACAAAAGTGCGAGTAGAAGCCCAATAACAATCGTAAAGAACACGTCGAAAATCGTGTACTTGAACGTAATCGTAAGTACCTTCCAGAAGTCTTCACTGGATAACAGCTTCGTATAGTTATCCGCCCCGATAAATTTCATCACTGGCCGCGACATATTCCAGTTCGTTGTACTAATGAAGATCGAGAATACCAGTGGAACATACGTAAAAATAAGCAGGAACAACAGTGCCGGCAGCGCGAAGCTGAAATCCTTCAACTTCTCGGAGAAGCGGTACCAAGACCAAGGCCGCTTGTACTTCACAGCTTCTGCCGGCGTATCATTCGAAATTCCGGAATTACCATTCATCTGTTTAATCGCCCTCTCCTTTAGAACAATGATAAAGAAAGGTCAAGTCAAAGCCGCATGCCCTGTTCCCGTGTGGTATATAGGGGAGACGACCTTGCTTGACCACAGATGTACACACGCAATATGTTAGTTGCTATCTAGTTGCTATCTTCGAGTACTTTGTTAATTTCCACAGCTGCTTCCTTCATCAATTTCACTGGGTCGCCTTTTTCAAGAACCATCTTGCCCATTGCTTCGATGTAGAGGTTGCTGAACTCAGGGTACAATGGATGCTGCATGCGCGCTTGCACTTGGTCGAAGTTGTCAAGTACGGCTTTGTATTGTGGCCAACGCTGCATGTACGCTTTGCCTTCTTCTGTATCGATGGCCGACTTGTGAGTAGGGAGGTAGCCTACTTTTTCCGCCCACTTCAAATTGTTCTCTTTGCCTGTCATGAATTGAATGAACTTCCAAGCTGCTTCTTTTTGATTGTCCTTAGCACCTTTCATCATGACGATGCCAGCACCGCCGATGTTGGAGATGCGTGTTTTGTCACCCGGCAAGAAGGAAACGCCAACTTCGAACTTCGCATTTTCCACGTATGTTTTGATCATTGCGGAAGTGTGCTCAACCATGCCAATTTTGCCTTCCAGGAACATTTGACGCATTGTACCAGAAGCGCCTTTGCCGTAACCGATGTGCATGTTGCCTTCATCAATCCAACGCTTGAAGTTCTCGATGTAGCGCAGGCTTTCAGGTGTATCGATTGCTGCTTTTGTCATGTCTTCGTTCAGAACAGAACCGCCGCCGTTAATCATCCAAGGATCGTAGTACCAGTTATCCCAGCCTGGAACGGAAAATGCATAGCGAACTGTTTTTCCGTCTTTCTTCTCTGTAACTTTCTTATTGTAGTCTTCGATTTCTGCCCAAGTTTGCGGAGGCTGAACGCCGAGCTTATCAAGCAATGTTTTGTTGTAGACCATAACACTCGTACTTACGATTAGCGGGAATCCAAATTGACGGCCTTCATACGCATATGCCTTCAGCATGCCTTCCGAGAAGTCGGAAGTATCAACCTTGTCGCGCTCTACATAAGGTGTCAAATCTTCGAAAATACCATCACGAGAGAAGATAGGCAAGGAAGATACTTCAACGTTCGTTACCGCTGGAACATCGCCGGCAGCTACAGCCGCAAGCAGCTTCTTATGTAGGTCTTCATAGCCGCCCTGGTATACAGGCTCGACAGTAATGTAAGGATATTTCTTCTGGAACTCCCCGATCATATAGTTCAAGCCCTCAGTCTGAGCTTCTGCATGGGAGTGCCAATATTGAATTTTAACAGGTGTCTTATCTTCCTCCTTCACAGCAGGCGCGCTTGCACCTGATTCACTGCCTGGGCCTTCTCCAGAAGATGAACCGCTCGAACAACCAATTACGGATATAAATAGTAGAGAGATGACAGTAAGCAGGGTAAACCAGCGTTTTGCTTTCATAATTACACTCCTTAGTAGAATTAAAATAACAGGTTCCCGTAGTGATACATCTTGTTAGCTAACCAATCAATCTTTAGCGAAATTCGTCGAATCTGTGCACATGCCTCATTGTAAATGCCAATATTAAACATAGCGTTAAGCAGAAGATAAGGAATTGTAAATAATTTCATTGCTTGTTTATGGGAACCTTGTGGAAAAAGCTTATCTCATCTTATGTGAATGCGTTTTCAATCATTACTATAGAAACTCATGATTTCGTAAATTTCTATTAAAGCTAAATCGCTTTAATTATTAGTAGATTGTGTATGAAAAGGTATCTTGCAATACACAGTAGTGAGTGATACAATGTAGGAAATTACCAATGACAAGGGAAGGTGGTGGAGATGTCGTGAATGTTCAATTTAAAAAGGGAGTTCTGGAGCTGTGTGTACTTGTACTTACCTATGAACAAGATCGATACGGGTATGAGCTTGTTCATCGCATCTCAGAGAAGTTCCAGGTCGCAGAGGGAACGATGTATCCACTGCTTCGCAGATTGACACAGGAAGGGTATTTTTCAACTTATCTGAAGGAGTCTCCGGAGGGGCCTCCGCGCAAGTATTACAAGCTGACGGATACAGGCAAGACCTACATGCATGAAATGCTGAAGGAATGGAGTCTATTCTCCAAAGGTGTAGATGAGATGATTAAGGAGGTAATGTCAAAATGAGCATGCAGAAGTTAGAATTTCTCGTAAGATTGGAACGGGAGCTGGGGGAGATTCCTTCGGCGGAGCGTGCGGAGATCATGACGGACTTTGAGGCTCACTTCCAAGATGCGATGCAGACTGGCAAGACCGAAGAGGATATTCTAAATGCACTGGGCAGTGTACAGACCATTGCAAGCGAAATTCTTGAACAGCATCGTCAGCAGGCTTCACTAGAGGGACAGACTGAGGGGGATACACGCTCTAATGGTGAAGGAGAACGCAGTGATGGATATTCAGTAAGTGAAGAAGCGCATGCTGAGGAATCGTCTCACACATTCTCTGCTTCTTCCTTTAGTCAAGAAGATCGCAGTCAATCGAATTTGTGTATTCACACACTCCGCATACATACTAGTGAGGTGGATGTCGCCATTGAATCGTATGAAGGAGACCGGATCGGCTATCGCATCGAATCGGATGAGCCAGAGAAGTTCGATATTCGTGATTATATAGACGGAGATACGTATACAATATCGGCTCGAATGAGATACAATGCGAAGCGCTTTTTCTCCTTTATCAATTTACGGTATGGCGATCATAAGTTGTATATCCGTGTGCCTAGCAGCTACCAGGGAGAGATTCAAGTGGTATCTGAATCAGGAGATATTGACATCCAGCATGTTCGTGCAGACCAATTACAAATGGAATTGTCATCAGGAGATGGAGTGATTCGGCAAGGGGCATTTCAAGATGTACGAATAACAAGCAAATCCGGAGATATCCGTATTGAATATAGCTCGGCCGAACGGATAAGTATGGAGGCATCTTCAGGTGACGTGGACGTCAGCCGCATTAACACGCATACAATGGCAGTTAGGACATCATCCGGAGATGTAGATATTGAGCAGCTTCATGCTGAAGAGCTGCGTGCAGAAGTCACGTCAGGTGATCTTAGTCTCAGCGACGGTGTCGGACTTAATTGGTACTTGTCCTCTTCTTCAGGAGATATTGAAGCAGAGCGAATTCGAGCTAATATGGATATCGTTAGCCACTCTGGAGAAGTTGAAATCGACGAATTGAACGGAGCACTCTTGTTGAAGTCGAGTAGCGGGGACGTGGAGTGCACATTTGGTCGTGATATTGGCCCTTCGGTGATTGAAAGTAAATCCGGGGATATCGACGTTCGAATTTCATCGTGGGCGGCGAATGTTCAGATTGAGGCAATGGCAGATCACGGAGACTTGTCCGTGAAGCTTCCGCAAGTACGGACAGAGACGGAACGTAGGGATTACTACCGCGGAAGTATTGGAGTGGATGGACCTGTAGTTCGGATTGCATCAGTAAGTGGCGATATCGAGCTTCGGGAGACAAGAGCCTGACAGATATAGGTGCGCCTCATTTCAATGTTTATTTTTCTGCTTGCAAATATTCACATTTCTATTCACATTTCTTGAACTGTTGATTATAATAAATACAGTAATGTTGCCTCAATTCAAAAAAAATGACCATAGTGAAAATTAATCTCATTCTCAATACACATGCTGCTTCCAACACGGAAGCAGCATGATGCATTTTTAGGGGATTAACAACGATAGTCATTTTCATTTGAAGAGAGGATGAAATGAAATGAACAATACAATTTCGATGACAACATCATGGAAGCAATGGCTTGGCGAACATAAAGAATCCTGCGCAGCAGCTGGAAGCCTGCTGTTTCTGCTGCTAGCCATGTTCAGCAATCAGCTTGCTGAACAATGGGCGGTAGCGTGCTATGTACTGTCTTACGTGTGTGGAGGATGGCTTAAGCTGAAGGAAGGCATTGTTACGCTGCTTCGCGACAGGGATTTGGATGTTAACCTACTCATGATTGCTGCCGCACTTGGCGCTGCTTCGATTGGATACTGGTCTGAAGGCGCAGTGCTCATTTTCATTTTTGCATTGAGTGGCGCACTTGAAACCTTTACGATGAACCGCAGCTCACGGGATATCTCTGCGCTGATGGATTTGAAGCCGGAGCAAGCGCTCGTCATTCGAAATGGGATTGAATTGTTACTGCCTGTAGAGCAGTTGATAATAGGGGATCTTGTGCTTGTAAAGCCAGGTGAGCGTATACCAGCAGATGGAACGGTTCAGGATGGCCAATCCTCTGTCAACCAATCCTCGATTACAGGAGAGAGCATTCCTGTAGATAAGGCCATGGGGGATGACGTATACGCAGGAACGGTGAATGGGCAAGGGGCTTTGTATGTTACTGTATCGAGATCAAGTGACTCGTCTCTCTTTGCGAAGATCATTCGCCTCGTTCAAGAAGCTCAGAGTGAGATGCCCAAGTCGCAGCGGATGATTGAGAAATTTGAACATATATACGCAAGAGTGATTATTGCTGCAACTTTGGCGCTTGCAGTTCTTGCCCCACTGCTGCTGCAAGAATCATGGTCGGATGCCTTTTATCGGGCAATGGTATTTCTCGTTGTGGCCTCACCATGCGCATTGGTTGCCTCTATCATGCCAGCAACACTGTCTGCTATTTCGAACAGCGCACGAAAAGGCGTTTTGTTCAAGGGAGGCGCATATTTGGATCTTATCTCGCACGTAAAGGCAATTGCCTTTGACAAGACTGGAACGCTCACCTCCGGCAAGCTGGAGGTTACGGATGTCATTCCGTATGAATCAATGGATAAACGGGAGCTTCTATCTGCTGCCGGAGCGTTGGAGAAGCTGTCCACACATCCGATCGCTAAGGCAATTGTTGCTGAAGCAGAGCGTAACCAAGAGCATATAGAAGCCACTGAGCGTTTGCTGCGCCCTACTCAATTCCAAGCACATGCCGGGCAGGGCATTGAAGCTGAATGGGAAGGGAAGCAATGGAGAATCGGCAAGCCGTCATATATTTGCTCTGAGCAAGGGATGGATGAGATGATTCGCGCTCAGATCGAATCTTTGCAATGCAAAGGCAAGACGGTGATTGTGGTGGAGAGATCCGAGCGTGTTGTCGGTGTGATCGCGCTGCAGGATCGCATTCGCCCAGAGGCGATTGAAATGGTGAAGCAACTGAAGCTGCAGGGCATAGAGGTGGCCATGCTGACAGGCGATCAGAGACAGACGGCAAGTTCTATTGCTTCCCAAGCAGGAATTGACTTGGTGTTCTCCGAACTGCTGCCTGAAGATAAGCTCAACATTATTAAGAAGCTTAAGGAGCAATATGGACAGGTGGCGATGGTAGGCGATGGCGTCAATGATGCGCCTGCACTGGCCAGTGCAACTGTCGGGATTGCTATGGGGGCGGCAGGCAGTGACGCAGCTTTGGAGACCGCCGACGTTGTCTTGATGAACGATGATCTGGCCAACATCGCGCATGCGATCGTGCTAGGGAGAAGAACACAGTCGATTGTAAAGCAGAACATCATATTCGCTGTAGCGGTCATTACGGGGTTAATTGCAACTAACTTCATACTCGGGATTCCTCTCCCGCTTGGAGTCGTCGGACACGAGGGGAGTACGATTCTTGTCATCCTGAATGGGCTTCGACTACTGCGATCCTAACATAAAAATTTGAATGTTTGCCCAAGTGGGCAGGAATTGATGATCTCCCTATTGAATTAGGTATGTGGAAAAAAACTCCTAAGTGAGGTTATGTTTTGGATGTTGTTTCCATAATGTGTAGGGAGGTCATTGTATTATGCTGCAGCATGGGGATAAGATCGTTATCATTGGAGATTCCATAACGGATTGTGAGCGGGCTAGACCGTATGGGGAAGGATTATTCGGAGCCAATGGCAAAGGATACGTATCCATGTTCGATGCACTAGTTCAGACGGAGCATCCTGAGATGGGAATTCGCATCGTGAATATGGGCATTAGTGGGAATACAGTGGTTGATTTAGAGCGTAGATGGGAGACAGATGTCGAACAATTGGAGCCGGACGGACTTGTTATTTGTATTGGAATTAATGATGTCTGGCGTCAATACGATATGCCCTTCGTGTCGGAGCAGCATGTAGGTTCGGATCAATATTATGACACCTTGAATCGTCTCGTTGAACGATCCAAGCCGAATGTACGCTGGATTGCGTTAATGACACCCTATTATATTGAACCGAACCAAGAAGATGCGATGCGCCGAACGATGAATGAATACGGTCGAATTGTTAAGGAGATCGCGAATGAGCATGGTACATTATTTGTAGATACACAGCAGGTCATGGATAAGCTGCTGGAGCATTTCTATCCGGCTACACTGGCATGGGATCGCGTTCATCCGAGCGCGGTTGGACATATGGCTCTAGCCAAAGCTCTGTATCAGGCATGTTTTGCGGAGTAATCCTCATGGCAACAGGAAGCCTACATGATTCTTCAGGCAAGATCACCGGGCCTTCCTGTCGCATTTTCCTTCATAGACAGTCTATAAACTTCCACATTGTTAAACATGCTTGTAGAAGAGGGATAAACCACCGCTCTTGCAAACGCTTACATTAAGAGCTTTCCAAATTCGATATTTCTAGCGAATAGGAGGGGAATTGATGTCTGTAATAGGTAGTCAGCCTGCAATGAAAAACATGTGGATTGGCAGAAGCATTGAGGAGTTCTCATCGAAGGGTGTCGTATTTTTTCACTCGCAGTTCGAATTTCCAGAGGCACTCCCTTGCAAATTGTATCGGATCGACCAGACACACGGCAATTTGCATGAGCATACCCATGATTACTTTCAAATTTGGTATGTCGTGAAGGGAGGATTCATGCATTCTTATCTCGGGAGACGTCACAAAATGCTCGCAGGAAGTGTATGCATCGTACCTCCGTTTGCGATACACGGTGTGGAATGGATTCCAGGACGACAGACGGAAGTCATTGGCTGCGAGTTCTTACCTTATTATATCAATGAGCGCTTTACCCAGCCTGAGCTCCAGAGTAATTTCATGGATTATCAATACTTGCATCCTGTGTTAAGTGAAGGGGGAAGGAAGCCAACGGTAATGTCCCTTTCTGGTGAAGAAGAACGACATGTGAGGACGATTCTGGAGGAGATGCAGAGGGAATTCCGGATGAAGACACCACATTACGGGCTTGTTTTAAAGGCGAATTTGCTGAAGCTTCTTGTTCTGCTGAGCCGGGGAAGTGAAGACCAATGCACGAGAACAGTCGTGCAGGTAAAGAAGGAGGAAGATCGTATAAATAAACACCGAGAGGCTGTTCAAGTCTCTCTTGATTATGTGCATAAGCATTTTCATGAGGATATTCGTCTGGAGCAGATTTGCCGGCTTGCATCACTATCCAAGACCTATTTCTGTGATGTATTTAAATCCTACACAGGCAAGTCATTTAATGAATATTTGAATGATTTCCGCATGCGACAGGCAAGCGAGATGCTGATGACTAGAGATACTACAGTAGCAGAGGTATGTCGGGCAGTCGGATTTCGGGACTTAACGCATTTCTCCAGGATGTTCAAACGGTGGACGGGAATCCCTCCTTCTCATTATCGCAAGAAGAGCCGCTAAATATAACGAATACTTATGATTCATATACAGGAACCGGCGACAAGTTCTTGTTGCCGGTTGTATATTTCGCAGCCTGTTCATAAGTTATTCTTATTTATTCGGTAGGTATACAGTATAATGGAGGTACAGTATGTAAACGCAATCCTCCAAATTCCATCTTGATTGTGCTGGACGATACTGTATGCGATATAGTGATGGAAAGGGATGATGCGAATTTGTGGACGACGGATATGATTATTTTCTTATTTGGTTCTTTGCTTCTAGCGGGAGTGATTAGTGCCAAATTCTCGAATCGATTCAATGTGCCTTCACTTGTATTGTTTATTATTGTAGGGATGGCATTGAATCCTCTCATTTATTACGATAATGCGAAGTTAACGCAGCTATTCGGGATTTTGGCTCTGATCATTATATTGTTCGATGGAGGGATGCAGACAAGCTGGCGTGACATTCGGCCTGTCATTGGCGGATCTGTATCGCTTGCAACCATCGGTGTATTGATTACTGCTACGGTTTTTGGTGTGTGTTCGGTATTTATCTTAGGAATTGATTGGAAAGAGGGCATGCTGATCGGTGCGATTGTCGGCTCTACGGATGCCGCAGCCGTGTTCGCAGTTCTCGGAAGCCAGAATGTGAAGAAGCGGTTGACCTCCACCTTGGAGGCGGAATCAGGAACGAATGACCCGATGGCCGTCTTCTTGACGATATCATTCATTGAATGGATTCAGATTCCGGATCTTTCCGTGTGGGAAATGCTGTTCTCATTCGTATGGCAAATGGGACTTGGACTTAGCTTAGGACTGCTCGCAGGCTGGTTCATCGTTCAAGTATTGAATCGAATTGCCCTAGATACATCTGGTATGTACCCTATACTTGCAATCGGATTCGCGATCCTTACTTATAGCGGTGTCGGTCTGCTGAAGGGCAGCGGCTTCTTAGCTGTATACGTGATGGCACTTGTCATCGGCAATTCCGATTTGCAATATCGTTTTACGATTGTAAGATTCAATGAGGGCTTCGCCTGGCTGATGCAGATCATGATGTTCATCCTTCTTGGACTTCTCGTGTTCCCGCTTCAGCTGCTGGAGATTACATGGCAAGGTCTGGTGCTGTCGGTTCTTCTCATGTTCGTTGCAAGACCGCTCGGTGTATTCATTAGCTTGATGTATAGTAAGTTTACAGGCAAGGAGAAGACACTTATTGCTTGGGCAGGGTTAAAAGGGGCGGTGCCTATTGTTATGGCGACATATCCCATGATTGCAGGCTTAGAGCATGGACAATTGTTCTTCAATATTGTATTCTTTATTGTTCTAACGTCTGCCCTTATTCAAGGGGCTACCATTTCTCCGCTTGCGAAGCGGCTTGGATTGGCTGGCGAACCAGGCGGGCAGCAGGTACATGCGCTTGAGCTGGTGTCGGTCGGGAAGACGAACATGGACTTGGTGAAGAAAACGATTGAGCCTGGTGCCTGTATAGAGAACAGCTACTTGCATCAATTAAAATTGCCGGATGACACTTTGATTACAGCTATAATTCGTGGGGAAGAGATGATTGCGCCCAAAGGAACCACGCAGTTATTGGCAGGAGATGTGGCTTATGTACTCGTTGCCAAAAATCAAAGGGACGAAATTAGAAGATTGTTCACCGAGCAGATCCAAGATGGTCAATGTACGGTAACAAGTGGCAATACCGCGGATCGAGACCAGGCAACCGTAGACACCCAATTAGACACAGAGAAGCAACCGGTAGTGAGCTCGACAGAACGTACGGTTGCGGAGAATAAGTGGCAAGGAAAAGATTAATGTATTCATGCAGGGGAAGGCACCATGATGAACACACCATGATGAGTTAGTACGATACAATGACTTTCAAGGAGGAAGTGGAATCGTATGCTAGGATTGGAGAAGCACACATACCGTATTCGCAAAATTGCGACGGAATGGAAGCGGGATGATAAGACGTTGCGTGGCTTGATTACTCTGCCTGTTACGGAACAACCAGTAGCAGCAGTTGTAATGAGTCATGGATTTACAGGGCATATGCTGGAAGGCAGAGGCTTCTTTCGACGTCTTAGTGAACAGTTGGCACAGGCTGGTGTCGCTGCGATTCGCTTTGACTTCGCAGGCAGCGGTGAGAGTGATGGAACGTTTGAAGAAATGACGCTATCAACTGAGCTGGAGGATGCATTAACTGTATTTCAAGCCGTGCGTTGTATGGAAGGCATCGATTCGAATCGTGTCAGCCTACTGGGCTTCAGTATGGGGGGAGCAGTATCGCTTCTGGCAGCTTCACAGCTGGGAGAAGAGGTGCATCGCTTAGTGGGGCTTTGCCCTGCTGCCAATATCTTCGATATTGTAGCTAGAGAGGCGGCCGGTTCACGATTCAAGCAGCTGTTGGAAGAAGGGCGCATGGACATGAATGGCTTCATCGTAGGTCAAGGATTGCTGGATGATACGGCACAGCATGATATGTATGCTGCTGCATCTCGTATCCACTGTCCAACGTTGTTCGTTCATGGGACGGCTGACGGCGCTGTTCCTCCTTATATTTCTTATCGATTGGCAGCTGCGATGGATGGGCGTGCTAACATTACGTGGATTGATGGTTCTGATCATGTATTTTCGTTGTCTGAGCATTCGAAGCAAGTCTGTGAGGCGGTTGTGAAATTCTTAGCAGATAAGTAGCAAAAAGTTATGTCGTAGGGGACGAAAAAAGAAGTGACTGATGTGATCTATCTCCTTTTATTGGTATGAGCAATGCTGCACAATAGATTCAGGTATGGCGTCTATGCATTGGCGTATACGTCATGCAATGTGCCCGTCCATCTGCCCCCCAACTCCAGGTAGGGCGGGACACTTTGCGCCATTTACGCATCTGCTTGCGAGCGGGTGCGTTTTGTTCTTTCTAGAGGCTTTGCTGCAGAGCATACAGTTTGAATAATAAAAAAATGAGGAAAATGTTTCATAATACTATTGTGAAATAGGACTAATTAACCGATATTAGTAGTAGTGCGTAAAAGTACAGCGAGGTTAAGAGAAGAAAGGTGAAGGCAAATAGATGAAGTATGAGAAATTGAATGAAGAGTTTAAGCATGTTGGCTACAGTCCGTACCGTTATGTTCATATTGTGGATGTAACGACAGAAGCAGTTGATTTTGATCACCGTGAGAAAGAACGTCTCGATCAATTAGTAATTGGGTCAGAAGAACCAATGACTGAAGAACAGTTGAAGGAAGAGGCACGCGCGAAGTTGATGGAAGAGCATCCAGATTTCCAGTTTTTCCGCGAGGTACAGGTGGCGAAATTGGATGTAGTGCAGTGCTTTGATCTAGAACTGCAGTAGAAACAAGAAGGAAGGCAGCGTTTGTGAATTTGGATGCTAAGTTCTCCCCTTAGGTGTGTTTTATGCAGCGGGTACGATGCCGCACGTAAGGGGACGAGCTTTCTAAATAGCAGCACAGGTACCTATAGCGATAAGGAGATGAATCGGTTGTTCAAGGGGCTTAAGAGAGTACAGGGGACGACATCACGGAAAGTGGATTGGAAATCACTCGTTTCATCCGTATTTCAGAATCCATCTCGTTCCGTGGGAACGAAGTTATTTCTTGTATTTGTAATCAGCATTATTGTGTTCGTATTCAGTGTTGGCATGATTTCGTATCTATTCTCCAAGAATGCAATTGAAGATCAAGCATCCAAGTCCAATTATCAGACTATGATCCAAGCAGCGCAAAAAATTGATCTTCAGCTGACCCAGTTCAACAATATGACGATGCAGATTATGTTCGATCCAAACCTGACTGCTTCGCTCAAAACCTTGAAGGACAATCAGCTTAGCGCTTATGAAAAGATTCAATCTACGGAAGCGATTACGAAAACGCTTCAAACCTACAGTGTTGGCAATCCATTAATCGAGAACATTTATTTGATCCCAATTGATCCAAAGCGCAATACGATGGCTGCACTTGGCATTCGGAGTAAGCTGGACGATTTGCGCAAGCAGCCATGGTTTGAAGAAGCAACGAAGAGCAATGGACAATCCATTTGGGTAGATACGATGCCGAAAGGTGTTGATAAGGCGCCGGAGCCGACATTCGGAATTGCAAGACCAATGCGTGATTTGAATTCCGGGATGGCTGAATACATCGTTCTGATGGAAATTAGACTGGCTACTTTCCAGAAGTCGCTCGATGGAATTAATCTAGGCGAGGGATCTACCGTTCAAGTGGTGAATCGTGCGGGTCATTTTATTTATACCGAGGAAGATGGGAAGTTGACCAAGGAAGCTCCGAAGTGGCTTCTGCCGGAGGTTGAGGAGGGCAATACTAGTGCGATTAGCGGAAGCGGGAAGATAAGCTCTGATTCCGATGGCGAGATGCTCCTGGTCTATGATCAGATGCCGTCGAGCCGATGGCTGCTAGTTGGAGCGGTCCCTGTAGCTGAGCTGGTGAAGGAAGCCAAGTCCATCTTGACACTTACATTCATCTCTATGCTGGCTGCCGCTGTCATCGCAGTCGTAATCGGCTGGTTGGTGATTCAATGGGTAGCGACACCACTCGTGAAGCTGCGGAATCTCATGAATGAGGGTGCACAGGGCAATCTGGCAGTACGTGCAGTTCCTAAGTCTAAGGATGAGATTGGCCAGCTTGCGAATGGATTCAATACGATGATGGAGCAGATTACGAATCTCGTGAAGAGCACAGATGCAAGCGCTCGTGCCGTCTTAGATACAGCTTCTTACTTGTCTGAAGCATCACGCAGCACCGCGATCTCCGCGAAGGAAATTGCGATTGCCACAGAGGAAATTGCGAAGGGAGCTACTTCGCTGGCGGTAGAGGCTGAGCGAGGCCATGATCTCACGCATAGTATTGCTTCACAAATGTCGAATGTTATTGATGCCAACGGGCAAATGGATCATTCGGTTCAGGCGGTTGCCGAATCGAGCACGCTTGGTGCATCGAATATGACTTCCTTAATGAGCCGCACGACTTCCACCGGGGATATGATGCGCTCGCTTGCGACGAAGGTCAATACACTGAGTGACAGTACACAATCGATTCGCAAAATTTTGGATGTCCTCCATAACATGACGAAGCAAACGAACATTCTGTCCCTGAATGCAACCATTGAGGCTGCGCGTGCAGGAACAGCAGGCAAGGGGTTCATGGTCGTTGCTGATGAAATTCGGAACCTTGCTGATCAATCAAGGCAGTCCATCGATATCGTCGGGCAAATTACTGAGAAGATTCAGCTAGAGATTACGGAGACCGTAACAGCGTTGTCAGAAGCATTCCCCCTCTTCCAGAAACAAGCGGAAGCTGTACAGGAGACAGATGTCATCTTCTCAACGGTTCAGCAGCAGATGGATGGCATGATTCAGCAGCTTGGGAATGTGACAGGCTCCATTGGTCGTCTAAATGAGGCACAGTCCATTCTGGTAGAAGCGATGAGCAATGTAAGCGCAGTTGCGGAAGAGGCATCTGCTACTTCCGAAGAGGTTGCATCGTTAAGCACGGAACAGTTGAATGTATCGAACCGCTTAGTCGAGCTGTCTCAACAGCTTGAGGATGTATCCTCGAATTTGAAGGAAACCTTATCTCAATTCAAATATTAGTACCGATCATACAAGAGCCCGTATCTCCAACGAGAGATACGGGCTCTTGTATGATCGGCGACTTCAAAGCATCTGTATAGCAGAATGGCAGCAGCTATTTTTCTTAATTTTCTGATTTAACGATTTAATTCGATCTCGCCTACCTGAGTAGAAATCAATAAAGATGGGCTCTTCGTATTGGCTGCCCCAATATGGCCTTTAACTTTCTTCGATACGATCATATTGGATGTACTTGCCCCGTCCAACTCGACATTATTAGTGATACTTCCCATATTAGTGGACAGCTCTACAGCCAGTGACTCCAGCTTCTCCGGCAAATCAAATGTTATTTTGCCAAACTCAGTATGAAGCTTAGTGCTCTCCATTCCCAATATATTGGAGGATGAAATATCGCTCGCACTGCCGTTGACAACTAGATGGCTAGGATACAGCCCAGACTCGGATTCAAGTGAGAGTTTTCCGAAGTCATTGTTAATCTCTAAAGTGTCGTAATCCTTGACTGGAACTCGGACAATTAGTGATGGCGGAGAATCTGTATTTATGAAACTTTTTTGTTTAGAATGTAATTTAATCGTCAGCGTATTATCGTTTATTGTGCCGCTCACATCTGTCTCCATTGACCTGGATGTTCCATCTATAAGCTCATATTGTGCTTGACTTAATTGATGATCTCCGATGACGGTAATGTGGGCAGCTGTACTTAGAATACGGATCGTATGTATTTGGTTAACATCAAATTGTTTTTTCTTTGGATTGCTAGTTGATACTTTGCTCAGTGCAGTTGAACCTTTTTCAGATATAGCTGAAGAAGATACTTCTGTGACGCTTGTATTCGATGCAGCTGTGGTTGTATGATCCGAAGCACACCCTGCCAAACTTATACTTGCTGTGGATAAGAGAATACATGCAAATTTGGTGTATCTCATTGTTCGTCTTCCTTTCAAATAGTAGTGTAATTACAAGTGGGAACTATGCAAACAAGACATGCTTCATGTTACCTGATTAAGGAACATTTGGTAACGGACTTCGGTCTGTTCACGTCCTAGACTTATGTCTAGGATGGAGAGGACTTGGATCGACATATTTGACAATGATCCGGAGATTGGGTGTAACGATTGATTTAGGAAAAATATGTTGAAAATTGGATGGAATTATGATATTGTTGAAATAACTTCACACAATAATGTACGGAAGCACCGTCATGAAACGAAGCATCAATATTGATGCCCGTTTAATGGCGGTGTTTTTTTATGTCCATATTGAATTGCGGGGCGTTCTAATCCGTGAAGTAGAAAAGGGGGGAGTGGGATTAACAGATGGGATATTGTAGTGGCACATCCGCAGAAGCGCATTTTAGACGGATACACGGATTATTGGAAGCAATCGACCTATGCTGAGAAGCTTCACCTTCGTGTATTTACTCAGGCGGATACGCTTGGTCACTATTTGCGTTTGAAGCCAGGCATACATGTTCTAGTCGCGGCACCTGAGCTGCTTGGGACACTCTCTTCGTCTGATGTAAGAGGAATAATCGTGATCGCATTATCCGCAGAGAAGTCTGAACAACTGACAGAGGCCGACTTCCCTTGTAGGATAGAGAATCCATATCAGCCCATTCCGCAACTGTTCCAATCCATCATTAAATATTGTGAATCGGAAAATGCCTCCGAAGGGGACAAGCGGAGCAACACAGCGTGCCGTATCGTTGGCATTACTTCAACCTCAGGCGGAGCAGGGAAGTCAACAACGGCATTTCATTTATCAGCTGCGGCTGCTCAATCAGGTCTTCGACCCTTCCTTCTGAATGTAGATCCGATCCAAGAATACAGTTTGCTGCTACAAGAAGCGATCGAACAGAACGAAAATCAGAGCAACTTAGCACAATTATTTTACTACTTGAAGAAGGCTCAGGGAGGGCCGGGGAGTGAGCTGCTGTCCTTAGATCCATATATGCTGAGTGTTCCTGCAATAGGAGCGCGAATGCTCCATCCGAAGCAGTTAGCAGAGGAATGGAAGTGGATGGATGCCAGTATGCTGCGATTATTGTTGAATACGCTTCGGAGCAGCGGGCAGTACGACTTGATTATTGTGGAGGGCGCGCATTTTCACTCTCCATTCGAAGCGGTATGGGATGTGGCAGATCAGGTAATGTGGCTGCTCCTAGATGATATGGCCTATATACAGAAGACGAAGCTGTTGCTGCAGCAGTGGGCGCTTGCGGAAGAGTCTGTTGTGCGTCATCGAAGCAAGCTCATTCGGATGGGTGTGAATCGTTATATGGGGACGATGCTCAATTCATGGCAGCAGCGTGATGCTCCGATCTCAGGATATCTGCCTTACATACCGGCCTGGAAGCAAATTTATCGATTTGATCAATGGCTTCAATCGAGTGTATTCCGCTCAACCTTGGAGGAATGGGCAGGTTCAGAGTTGGGATTATTCAGCGGAGCGCGGTAAGGGGTGAGTCGATGGTACATGGGGACGAGGGGTACCAGTTCCAGCTGAAGCCTTCTGGGACAGAGTCTAATCTGATGTCGCTTGATGAATTGTATCTTACAATTCGGCAGCAGGTGCGCGAGAGTATGGAATGGGGGGAACCGTTATCTGATGAAGCATTAACAGAGAGGATCGAACAAGCGTTGTTTGCGTTTTCGAAGGCGATGAAATTGACCTCGGCAGATCTTCGAATGGTAGTACGCAGAGTTTTTTATTCTTTCCGTGGTCTTGATGCGCTTCAGCCGCTCGTTGATGATCCCGAAATTACGGAGATTATGGTGAACAGTCATCGGGAATTGTTCGTTGAACGTCAAGGACATATGGAGAAATTAAATCATACCTTCGAAAGCGAGGAGAAGCTGGAGGACATTATTCAGGCGATCGTCTCTCAAGTAAATCGTACGGTGAATGAGTCTTCACCAATCGTCGATGCGAGATTGCGAGATGGAT
Source organism: Paenibacillus sp. KS1 (assembly GCF_001680695.1). Lineage (NCBI taxonomy): Bacteria > Bacillati > Bacillota > Bacilli > Caryophanales > Paenibacillaceae > Paenibacillus > Paenibacillus sp. KS1. The sequence goes on from NZ_MAIS01000042.1 coordinate 22,104, forward strand.
CAAGGGTTCATGTTGTTCTGCCCCCAATTGCGCTTAAGGGACCCACGGTAACGATTCGGAAGTTTCCTTCTAAGCCGCTTCATATGGAGGATCTCATACGATACGGCGCGATGAGTGAAGAGGCGGCACAAATTCTGCAGACGCTGGTAAGGGCGAAGTACAATTTGTTCATCAGTGGTGGAACTGGATCGGGCAAGACGACGTTCTTGAACGCTTTGTCTCAGTTCATTCCATCTGATGAACGGGTGATTACAATTGAGGATGCAGCAGAGCTGCAAATTCATTCAGTGCCGAATCTGGTGTCATTGGAAACGCGCAATGCGAATTCGGAAGGAAAGGGAGCCATAGCCATGCGTGACCTTATTCGAGCTTCGCTTCGGATGCGGCCAAACCGCATTATAGTGGGAGAGGTGCGCGGTGCTGAGGCTTTGGATATGCTTCAGGCAATGAATACGGGCCATGATGGTTCTTTATCTACGGGTCATTCCAATGGGCCCAAAGATATGGTGAGTCGCTTGGAAACGATGGTATTGAGTGGGGCTTCGCTGCCGGTTGTCGTCGTTAGACAGCAGATTGCCTCCGCAATTGATGTCATTGTTCATTTGGCAAGGATGCGAGATGGATCCCGCAAAGTGCAGGAGATTGCAGAAGTAATTGGATTTGCAGAAGGTGAAGTGAAGCTGTCGAGCCTGTATCAATTCGTGGAACACGGGCAGGAAGGCGGCAAAATTCTAGGAGGCCTTGTTAAGCGCGATACGCTGCAGCATGTGGACAAACTGCGAATGGCGGGGCTGACTCTGCCTCAAGCAGAAGGGGGCGCGGACGATGAAGGGATCGAAGATCAAGACTGAAGCTGGACTGCCTCGCTACGATGTATATCATTTGAACCGCAAGGAGCAGCTACTGGCGATCTTTGTTGGATGTTCTGTAATGGCTGGAATCGGATATCTGTTCTACCAGCATTGGATCGGGATGATCCTGCTGTCAGTCATTGGGGTTCGATTTACCCAGATTCGGCAGCGGACACTGCTGGAACGAAAGCGGTCACAATTGACCCAGCAGTTCAAGCAGACCTTGTATTCTTTGTCTTCTGCACTAGGTGCAGGGCGATCAATGGAGAATGCTTTCCGTGAGGCTGCACAGGATTTGAGGCTGCTCTATCCCGGCACTGATGTGGATATGATTCGGGAGCTTCGTATTTTGTCGTTGCGAATGGAGAATGGCGAGCCAGTGGAACGAGCCATGATGGACTTCAGTGAGCGGGCACAGCAGGACGATATCGCGAATTTTGCAGATGTATTTGTTACTTGCAAGCGGACAGGCGGGGATTTCATTGAAGTGGTGCGCAGAACTTCCTCCGTTATTGGAGAGAAGATGGATATTATGCAGGAGATAGAAGTATTAGTCGCACAGAAGAAGCTGGAGATGAAAGCGATGATGGCTGCTCCATTTTTGTTTCTAGCTTTTCTCAATATGACCTCGCCTGATTTTATGACGCCGTTATATGAAGGAGTCGGCAGAGTGATTGCAACAGCTGCATTGATTGTGTTGTCCATTGGGATCTTGCTAATTCGCAAATTAATGGATATTAGAGTGTAGTAATATCGTTTATGCATTATAGCAGGGAGGAGGTTGGTAGATGCTGCCCTCATGGATGTGGGGATTGGCATGCCTGCTTGTAATAGGGATTTATGCTGTGATGAATCATGTAGGAAAGGCCCGCTATACGGAATTACTTGCCTCGATCCAGTCGGAAGTAAAGACAGCGAAATGGCTTCCAGCACCTATGATGTGGCTGGAACGATTACAACCAACGCTTGATACGCATCCTGCACTGGTTCAGTTGAGGCAGTCGCTTATGCAAATGCACGGTCCAGCCCTGTCCCATACGATGTATCGCGCACTTCTGGCGGAGATGGGATTGTATGTATTTGCGGGCGTCGTAGCTGGATGTATTCTCCCTGCTGTGACGGACGGAAGTTTCGCCAACATGGCTGGAGGAATGCTGCTCGGTATCGTTCTGCCGCTAGTACGCGGGAAGGAGGTTGTCGGTAAGGCGGAACGCAGACGTCAGGATATTCAGCTGGAACTCCCCGAATTGATTAATAAGCTGAATCTGCTCGTACAAGCGGGAGAGACAGTTCCCAAGGCTCTTGCAACTTGCATTGAGCGGAAGAAGTCGGAGAACGAGCACCCATTATACATCGAGCTATTCCGAATGATGTCAGATGTACAGAATGGTTATTCTTTTGCTCAGGCCATGGAGCTGCTGGCGAAGCGCTGCACGATGCAGGAAGTTTCGATGTTCGTCACGACGGTGCTGATTAATCAGCGGCGTGGAGGAGAGACATTTGTGCTTGCGATGGCGGATTTGAGCCGACAGCTGTGGGATAAGCGCAAGGCGGTGGCTCGCAAGCGAGGCGAAGAGGTATCTACCAAGCTGGTGTTTCCGATGATGCTCATGTTCCTCGTTGTACTAGTTGTCGTAGGAGCTCCTGCATTGTTAATGATGCAAGGGTGAGGAATAAGCAATTTCACTTATGATGTAATTCAATTGAAGGAGGATCAAGATATGAATTCACTTTGGAAACGGTTATGGACGGAAGAAGATGGGCTTGGCATGGTGGAACTGGTCATTATCATTGCAGTTATTGTAGTTTTAGCGATTGCTTTTAGGGAGCAAATCAAAGGATTTCTGACAAGGCTGTTCACGAAAGTAGATAAACAGACGGATGAAATTTTTAAATAGTAATTGTAAGTAATAATTGGAGGTAATAGAGGAGGGTTACAAGCTGCATAAAAAGCTACGTAAATGGTGGAAACGGCTTGCCTCCGAAGATGGGGCCTACACCGTTGAAGCGAGTATAATCTTTCCGGTTGTTTTCTATTGCTGCTTAGCAATGCTCTTCTTCGCCATGTTGATGTTCCAGCATGTTATGTCATCACATGCTGCTACGTTAGCGGCGGAACGGGGGGCGGCGTTCTGGGACAACAGCTATAAAGATGCAACCAGGGGATCTTACCCTGTAGGAAAACATGATGGTCTGTACTGGCGGATGCTGGATGATTATATGCTGGATCGTTTGCTTGGTTTTGTGACAGGCAGTGTGACCAACGAAGTATCACTGCCGGTCAGTAGTGACTCTGAGTCTCTGCCGGAGAAGAAGCTGATACGGGCAGGAAGACTGCTGCCTCCGATATTCCATGGAGAGATGAAATTCGACAATATTGCAATTGAGCGGAAGGTGACCGTCTCACTCGAACGGCCATTGTATCAAACGGCATTCGAACGTTTAACTAGACGACGTGTATCTGGAGAAGGAGGAGCATCTGCTGCAGTCGTAGAGCCTGTAGAATTTATTCGTTCCGTAGAATTTGCGAGGTACATGTCAACGAAGCTGGCTCAATGGAATAAGAAGGGGATATCGAATGAACAAGCTGCAGATACAATCAAGCGTGCGGCGAAATAGCAAAGCCAATGATGTAGCGATGTCTCATACATGCGGAGGTGCTGGAAATGATGGGGGACGAGAGTAATGCCCGAATACGGCGGAATTTGTGGAAAGAAATTCGAGGTTCCGTGTCCGTCCTGCTCATTTTCATAGTAGCTGCAATCTTTTTATTTACAAGTGTACTGATTGACTACGCACGAATTGCTGCTGCTGAATGGAGGGCAGAGGTACTCGCTCAGACTGGAATTCGCTCCGTCATGTCCGCCTATGAACCGGCACTGCAGCAGCGGTATCAATTGTTTGCTTATGGGAAGAGCGATCCTGCTTTCATAATGGATGAAGTGATGCGGGATCAGGCTGAGCTTAAGGCGACGGGGGTCTTTCCCTGGGTGCCTGTGCTGCTTGATAGTCATACTACCTCGATCACTAGGGAACTTGGTCGATATGACGAACTCGAGCGGCAAATCTTAGAGGAGATGAAGTATAAAGCTCCTGTTCAATTTGCCTTCGATTTGTCCAGCAAGTTGAAGCCGATGTCCAAAGTGATGAAGGAGGCAGCGCAGACGACAGAACTGTTATCCAAGCTGCAGAAGCTAGTTGATAAGCGCGATAAGGAAATAGCCTCTGCCCTCAAGCTCCAGAAGTCGCTTCGCAATTATGCGGCGCGTTCTGATCTTTCTAGTCGGATTGCAACGGGAGAAAGTGATATTATGCGCGACAGCTCGCTTGGTTCAATTGGAAGTGCAGCGGATGTGGGAGCTCAATATGCAGACTATGTACATAAGATTCGTCTGGATTCGAATCGCGGTAAGGATGAGGACAAGCAGTATGAGAATGAAACGGATGACTATGAATCCGATTCATGGGATATATCGCGTAGGCTGACATCTACAACATCTAGTTTGCTGGATCAACATCGCATCGGATTGAACACAGCTCTGTCGCATATAGAGAAAGCCCGTCAATATAATGAGGACATGAAGCGTGTCATTCAAGAGGTACGCGCAAGCTCGAACTATAACGGTTATGACCGAGTTGGACAATCTAGCGAGCAGAGTGAAGGGACAATGGATGAATCGGACCAGATGTCAGATTCGATTAAGCGTATTAATGAAGCTGCTGATGACCTAGTGCTGCCAGACGACTTCCTTACCGAATGGAAGCAGGAAATGGAAGAACAGCATCGGAGTATGGAACAAGTAAATGATGCAGTAAACCGTTTTCAATCGATGGTCAGTCAAATCGTCGGGAGAAGCATATCCGCTTATAACTTGAAAACTTCGATCCTCAGTCTGTGGAGGCAGTGGGAGCAATATGCAAAAGATTATATTGGCAGCTCGAATGTGATAGATGCTAGAGAACAGCGATTTGAACAGGGCCGATCTACAGAGAAGGAACGCAAGCAGAAAGAGAAGGAAGCGAATAGAAAGCTCGGGAAAGCGGCAGACTTATTGTCCTCATTGAAGAAGCTGAATGATCAATTGAAGGAGCATGAACAGCTGTTTCAAGAAGTGAAAGAGAAGGCTAATGCAATCGCTGCATTTAATGAACATGAATCAAGTGAGGAGTCGGCAGTTGACCAAGAACGTGACGATGCGGTAGAAGAGGGGAAGGAGTCTATGGACGCTGTTACCTCTATCTATGATAGCATTGCTAACGGATTTAGCATGTTAAGAGATCGTTTATACCGTGATGAGTATGCGTTTCTCTATTTCAACACCTATGACCCTACGAAATTGAAATCGATACTTACTTCAGAGCAGTCTGCGGAAGAACTGATAAAGTCCTTATCCATACATAATCAAGAAGTGGAGTACCTATTGTATGGTCTTCATAATCCAGCAGGCAATGTGGCTGCAGCGCTGGGGGAGATCTTTGCTATGCGGCTTGCCATTCGTACAATGGAGGGCTTTATCGAATGTGCGAACTTGAGACATCCGCTGCTTATATTAGTAGCAGCTATTATTTATGGGATTGAACAGGCAGTTCAGGATTTGATTCTTCTTGCTACGCAAGACAAAGTGCCAATTTCGAAATACTTGCCTTCCGTCACATTGTCTTACTCGGATCACTTGCGATTATTTATGCTCGTCCATGGCAGTCGGGAAGGAATGTTGAAGCGAATGCTCGCACTCATTCATCAAAATACAGGTATTGACCCGACGACAAGGGGTACCTATGGCGAGACGGAGCTGCGAATAAGCACACCGTTGTGGTTTCTGCCCGGGGTCATGAAGTGGATTGGACAAACCGGCATATTGGGCGGTGAAGTGGAGAATGGAAGATACAATGCAACAAAGACATCCGTGTTCTCCTACTAGTGGCAAGTTACTAGCTCGGGCAAGGGGCTGGTTCATACGATGCGGCAATTGGCTCCGTCGCTATATGGGGGACGGTAGAGCCAGCATCACAGTCGAAGCTGCGCTAATGCTGCCTATGGTGCTGCTTTTGTTTTTGTTTTTTGTATATATGATTTACGCTTCTGTCATTACGACATCCTTGCAGTCTGCTGCGACGAATACGGTGAAGCAGATTGCCGCTCATATGTATCCCATCGAACTGATGACGAAGAAGGTTGGAGCGGAAGCAGGGGACAACAACAGTCCTTGGCTCCGCAAGCCGCCGGCAATCGCTCTGAAAATGACAGCACGTCATTTCGCCGAGCGATTCAGCAATGCTTTGCCACCTCCATTGAATCAATGGGCATCCGATCATGTGGTGGACTGGGCGGAGAAGCGAGCGGAAGCGGCGGGGGAATGGGGCCAAGCGCGAGTCGGAGAAGCCTTGATAAAGCCTTTGTTCGTCCGTTACGGGATTCAAGGGACACTTAGAGAAGATCGGATCCGGATCACACATGTGAAGCTGCCGGATATTGTGGAGAAGGAAGACCCATATATCGCAATTGAAGTGGAATATGATCTGCCGATGCGTGTGCCGTTCTTATATAAGACGATCACGATCGCTGCAAGAGCATCTGAGAGAGTTTGGATTGGGGATGGTCCGCAGCCCGGTTCAGCCAATAGAGAGTCAGGCACGGAAGAGAAAGGTGCGCCACCCGCTTTTGTTAGTTTGGAACCGGAACCGCTATTGCCAGGCCGCAAGGCCAAGTTAACAGCGAAGGCTAAGCCGCATGAAAAAGTCGAACTCGTAATCTTCTATAAGAGCGGCAAGAGCCAAGCGAGGCACATCGGTTGGGCAGAAGCGGATGCCGATGGGAATATAAGCTGGCTATGGCATGTCTCAGGCAATACAACCTCAGGTACGTGGAGATTAGTTATGAATACGGGAGACGGAAGAAGTGCGGAAAGGCAATTTATCGTAAAGTGATCTGGAGTCATACCGCATGGGAGAAGGGGGCTGCCAAATGATGTGGTCGAGTTGGCTATGTGGGATATTGCTAGTGGCTGCGTTCACCACGGATTTGCGTACTCGTAAAATACCAAATTATTTAACGGTCTCAATAGTACTTGCTGCTCTAACTGGATATTGCGCTGTAAGTGGATGGGACGGTTTGCTGTTCAGTCTATTCGGAGCGGGCTGTGGGTTTGGGATCATGCTTGTTCTATTCTTGCTGCGTGCGGTCGGGGCAGGGGATGTGAAGTTGTTTGCAGCGATTGGCGCCAGCATGGGAGCTAATTTTGCATGGGAGACGTTTATCTATGCCATTATCTATGGGGGACTGATTGCAGCAGGGATTATGCTGTTCGGGCATGGGGGAAGGTGGAGTCGCATCGGGATCGCAATCATTCAATTTTTTTGGCTTCGCTCCGTAACACCCTTGAAACAGCTAACCTTGAACCAAGCGACCTTTCCATTTATGTGGGCGGTACTGCCTGCAGCGGCAACCGTTTATTGGACTCAATTATGCATATAGGGGGTGATGAGGAGCGATGTATGGTTACCGGTCGGATTTCATCCACGAGGGTAAGATGAGGATGCTCCTTACGAGAGAACCAGCGGTTCATTCCAATGACTTGGATACCTATCAAGTGAATATGCTGCGGTTTAACGAAGTTCCTCATTTGCTTCCAATAGAAATTAGGGAAATCGATTTTGAGGTCACGTTTTTGTACGATGTTAGTGGTAAAAAAATGCTGGAGCAGGTTCTGCGTTCATTACAGATTACTGCAATTCAATATTTTGAATGGATGATCCAACTGGTCAATGTGTTGGAAGGATGCCGTGCATATATGCTGCATCCGAATCAGATTCTGCTTCATGAGCGTTTTATTTATGTAGATGGGCACTCCTGGAATAGCGGCCTTTATACAGCGTACATTCCAACAGAAGAGCCTTTGCACCCCCAAGCGGGGCTAGAGGGATTGAAGCGATTAGGTATTCTGCTCTCCTCCCATGTGAGCCATTGGGATGGTGACGGCTTTCAGTGTCTTGTCCAGTTGTTGTCACAGGAGGGGACGACTCTTGCAGATGTACGAGGCTTGCTGCAATCCTTAATTGTGGGCACAGCAGGCGGCACTTCTGCGAACCCCAATCAATCTGGACGAGGGCAGTTTTTCCCGGGGAGCGGTGAAAGGGATGAGCGTGAACCTAAGCAGCAGGTTGCTTATGGACAAGCTGGCTTGCACAATGAGCAGGGGAAGAACAGTTGGAATTCGACGGCGAAGCCTTTTGCAGATGGGCAAGAGCAAATACCTGTTACATCTGCTGCATCAATTTCGAATCCTGCCATGGGTGGATATGATCGAGAGCATAGCACCCATTCGGGCACAGATACGGCTAACGAAGCAATAACACCGATACCCAAGAAGTATACCTTGGTAACCTCGGTTGTCGTAATTGCAGCAGCCGGATTAGGCTGGAAGTTCGGATATATGTCTCAACCTACATCGGAGGTATTCACTTACACTGTCATTTGGAACATTGCTGTCATAGCACTGGGAGCGATGTATTTAACGGGGATTCCCAGCATGTGGTGGAGCAAACGATTCTCTCGGAAGAAGGACAGCCGAGTTAGTGCTGATGAACAGGATTTCCAACCAAGCTCCAGCCATGGGTGGAATAATCCGAATAGGCTTCCCGACTTTTTGTCTATGGAGTTGTCTCATCTCCCCCATGCTGCAGATGCAAGGGATGCACACAGCAATCATGCAAAAGGGGGCCAGCAGCATAAGGAATTCGTTTCCTCTTCCCCGACATGGGCTAGGGAGTCATCCGGACGATATATGAATGGGCAAATAGCCCCTCATGCAGCAGTCTCAAGTTCCGATATCGCGGGAATAGGGCAGCAACAGGGAATTGGCATGCCGGCTAGTACTTCTCAATTGGGGCTACAATCCTTCAACAATGAGCTGCGATCACGGTCAGGTGATGGGATGAATCAAGCTCCGAATATGTCAACGGCTGATCGCTATTATGCTGCTTTAACCGAACATACGGTAATGCTAAACCCTTCGAGCATTGATGCAACGGTAATGCTTGGAGAAATGGAAGAGCAAGGGGAAGGTTCGCAGCAGGAACCATATCTGCAGCAGCTCGATGAAGCGGGAATAACTGTGGTAGGAACTCATCCACTCCGTGGATTTCCATTCATAATAGGGCGTGCTGAGCAAGGGGTGAGTCATCGAAATGATAGCATGGGGGTATCCAAGCACCATTGTGAATTGATTCGCACGTCAGAGGGCAACTTAGAGCTTCGGGATTTGGGATCGAGAAATGGAACGGAGCTGCAGGGTGAACTGTTGATTCCCTACAAGCTCTATCCGTTGAAGGATGGGGACAAGCTCGCAGTTGCTCGTTCGCAGTATATATTCCGAGCTGGTTAGAAGGGTCAGATAGTGTGTCTGACCCTCTTTGTTATGTCATGCCGTTCTTGCTGAGTAACTAAGATCAATCATGTGGAGAATTCTAATATATACATCAGATAGATCTGACATTTACATCTACAACTTTACGTTTCATGTAAGTACAGTCGCACTCCCATTCGAAATGATAATCAGATGCTTTCTGATCATCGGGATGTAGTGCGATTTCTCCCCGAATTACGCAGCTCGGTTAGCGCCTTCTCCAGCGTTCCATAATGGAAGGTGAAGCCATGCTCCAGAGCTTTAGCGGGATAGACACGCTGTCCTTCCAGCAATAGTGAGGACATTTCCCCGAATAGAAATTTGAAGGCTATAGCAGGAACGGGCATCCAATGGCGGCGATGATATACTCGCGCAAGCGTTCTGCCGAAGTCGTCGTTCGTTACGGATTCGGGGGAAGAGGCGTTGACGACTCCCTCAATCGAGTCTTGCAGGACAAAATCAATCAGCCGAACCATGTCCGCAATATGTATCCAAGATAAAGGCTGCTTCCCGGAGCCTATTCGTCCTCCAACGCCCAGTAAATACGGCAGCTTCATCGTTGGATATGCCCCGCCTTCATTGGCGAGCACTGGCGCAATCCGCAACTTGACGCAGCGTGCGGCTGGAACATGATCTGCTGCATCTTCCCATTGGTAGATGACATCGGTCAAGAAGTCATCTCCACCCGCATTGCTCATCTCATCGAATGTCCCTGTCTCGGAAGGCCCATAAATGGAGATGCCTGAGGCGCTAATATAGAGGGGCAACTTGCGTGACAGCTTGCCTGCCCATCCCGCAATTCTTCTTGCAGGAACGATCCGTGACGAGAGAATACGATTCTTTGCGATATTTGTCCACCGCTGATTAATCGTCTCGCCCGCCAGATTTACAACGGCATCCACGTTATGGCAATTCTCTGGGCAATGGGCAAGCTCCGACCAGCTAATAGCGTGAATGGAACTTCGTCCCTTATAGGCATGTAACTTCGCTGGGGAGCGGGTAACGACGATGAGCTCGTGTCCTTCTTGAAGCCAGAAGTCAACCAGGGCTCTGCCGATTAATCCAGTCCCGCCGCAAATCATCACTTTCACGTCTTATCCCTCCTAACACGTTAATGGAATGGATAGAACTAAGATGTGATTGTACTCGATCATGATTTTTATGTAGGCGCATCCATTTCTGCTGATGGGAAAAGTCATGAATTATTTGTTAAGCAAATGCTTATATGGCGTATAATCGATTCCATTATTGTCGAGAAATTTAACGAGGCTTCGATAGTCTCGCTTGGGTGTGGCCATGATGTAGCCTTGAATGCAATGATCTTGCGTTACTTCTGCCGCACCACTCTCACAGGCCACCTGTCCGATCTTGGCTGCAATCGAATGACGTGCAATATCACGGAAGGGGGTTGGAACTGGCTCAACAAGCTTTTCTAGAAATGCCTTGGAGTCATCAGTCCATAGGCTTCGGCTTTGCTCAACCCAGTAATTTTGCCAATCGAGCTTCGATTTCCCGTCATTCATGGGGAGTACTTTCATAAACTTGCGGAACATGAAGTAGCCTCCAATCGCCATGAAGCCTAAGAGGACGAATGTCCAAAATGCGATGGAATTCATAAACCAACGGCCTGGGCCATCGACAGCCATTGGAAAAAGGGTGGACGAGCTAAGCATAATTTCTCACCTCATGTATTTTGGTACTTTTTACTAAGATGCTTACATCGAATTATACCCCATTCCTAGATTTATTTCGATAATCCTTGTAGAATAAGGGGAAATGATTTTGAAAGGAGCAATTACATGTTGAAAATTGGATCACATGTTTCGTTTTCCGATAAAGGGCTGTTGACTGCTACAAAGGAAGCTTTGTCTTACGGGTCAAGCTCATTCATGATATATACTGGGGCGCCGCAGAATACGCGTCGTAAGCCGATTGAATCGCTATATATTGAAGAGGGCAAGGAAATGATGGAGAAGCACGGCATCGGTGAAATTGTGGTGCATGCGCCGTATATTATTAACCTTGGATCGTACAAGCCGGATACGTTTGAGTTGGCCGTTAATTTCCTCCAGGAAGAAATTCGCCGCACAGACTGCATCGGTGTGAAAAATATCGTTCTTCACCCAGGTGCTTATACCGACAAAGATGCTGAGTTCGGCATCAACCGGATTGCAGAGGGATTGAACGAGGTACTGAGCAATACGAAAGATACAGATGTCAATATCGCTCTGGAAACGATGGCTGGCAAAGGGACAGAGGTTGGCCGGAGCTTCGAGGAAATTGCCTCGATTATTGAGAAGGTTGAGGATAATCATCGCCTAACTGTATGTTTTGACACATGCCATACTCATGATGCGGGTTACGATCTCGTCAATGATCTTGATGGTGTATTGGAGCATTTCGATCGTACTGTTGGACTGAATCGTATCGCCGTTGTTCATATTAATGATAGCAAAAATCCACTTGGAGCCGGTAAAGACCGCCACGCACCAATCGGTGCAGGAATGCTTGGTTTTGAAGCGATTCAACGTCTCGTGCATCATGAAGGGCTTGCTGGCCGTCCATTTATTCTGGAGACACCGTGGATCGGGAAGGACGCGAAGAAGCAGCGTCCGATGTATGAAGCGGAAATCGCCCTTCTACGCGGTGATGTAGACAAGCGTTTCGGTGCAAGCTTTATCCCTGATGTGGAGCGCCTTGAGCATTTCTTCAAAGAGCAGGATGTATCCCCTCGTGATTACGTATTGACGACATGGGATGTTATCAAGAAGGATGCAAAAGCAAGAAAGGCAGATCCGCGCGAGCCGATGGAACGTCTCTATGATATGGTTGCTGAAGCCAACCTGTTCCCTGAATTGAATGAGGAAGAGATTAATCAGCGTCTGACTGTTTGCTTGGCTGGACAAGCTGCCTGGAAATAAGCTGCTATAGCTTGTGTGTGAGATTAAGTCGCAGCAGAAGCAGAGCATCCGAAGGATACAAGTAGGCTGTACGGGTAATTTAGAAACGAGTGAAGCATGAAGATAGCATGGGATGCAGTAGAAAAATCATGATGGGGAATCTATGTAAGATTTGCAGAAAGCAACGCTAATTCATGGAGGAGAAACAAAGATGACGCACCAACACACGATGGTTCATGCCCTTCAGCAGGCTGGGGAACAAGCCCGCAATCGCGCACGGATGTTAATTTCTTGCCCGGACCGAGCTGGTATCGTCTCTGCTGTATCTAAATTTCTATATGAACATGGAGCGAATATTGTCCAGTCCGATCAATATACAATGGATCCAGAGGGCGGCATGTTCTTCATGCGCATTGAATTCGATATGGAGCAGCTTGATGATAAGCTGCCTCAATTGCAGGCTGAATTCGAGTCTATTGCTTCGGAATTCAAGATGCAGTGGAGAATTTCTTGCGTGAGCAAGAAGAAGCGAATTGCCATCTTTGTCTCGAAAGAGGATCATTGTCTAGTTGAGTTGCTGTGGCAATGGCAAGCAGGCGATCTCGATGCTGAAATCGCGATGGTGGTGAGCAATCACCCGGATATGCGTGAATATGTAGAGTCCTTCGGAATTCCGTATGTTCATATTCCAGTAACATCAGGCAACAAGCCAGAGGCTGAACGCCAACAGCTTGAAGCAGTTGAAGGCAAGGCTGACCTGATCGTATTAGCACGCTATATGCAAATTATTTCGCCGAAGTTTATTGAGAAATATCCGAATCGAATTATTAATATTCATCATTCGTTCCTACCGGCATTTGTTGGCGGCAAGCCGTATCAACAGGCTTACACCCGCGGCGTGAAGCTGATTGGAGCAACAGGCCATTATGTAACGGAGGAGCTTGATGGCGGGCCGATCATCGAACAAGACGTTCAGCGCGTAACGCATCGTGCGGATGTGGATGAACTGAAGCGTATCGGCAGAACGATTGAGCGTGTCGTCCTTGCTCGTGCTGTGCATTGGCATATTGAGGATCGAATCCTCGTTTATCAGAACAAAACGGTTGTGTTTAATTAAAATGATGGTATACTGGCTGTCTCCGGCTTGCAGTTGAATCTGCGGCTGGAACAGCTTTATTTAATTGCTCTGGTTAGGGATTGAACACCACTATATAATCCCACTGTTAAGTTGAGCATGAAGTTCGGTTATACTAGATCTTGATATCCATAGCTTTTCACACGTTAAAGTAGCATCGAATGGGCTAGTAATGGTACAATGAATGCAAAATAGAGCACAGCGTACAAGCTTGGTAGTTACGCAATTTCATTTGTTCTGTATAGCTTTCAGCTTGTGATGAGTAGGGACAAGGAGGAAATCAGCAATGACTGCAAACCAAATGAATATTGACGCGCTATCGGTGGCAGCGATTCGAACACTTGCCATTGATGCGATTGAAAAAGCGAAATCCGGTCACCCGGGCATGCCAATGGGTGCTGCTCCAATGGGATACCATCTGTTTGCGAAGGCGATGACGCACAATCCGACCAATCCAACATGGATTAACCGCGACCGTTTCGTTCTTTCCGCTGGACATGGTTCCATGCTGCTGTACAGCCTTCTTCACCTCAGCGGATATGACCTTCCTATGGAAGAAATCAAGAATTTCCGCCAATGGGGAAGCAAAACTCCAGGTCATCCGGAGTTCGGACATACAGCTGGTGTAGATGCAACAACTGGTCCACTTGGACAAGGAATTGCAATGGCTGTAGGTATGGCTATGGCAGAAGCACAACTGGGTGCAACATATAATCGTGACGGCTATTCCGTTGTCGATCATCATACGTTTGTTATTTGTGGTGATGGAGATATGATGGAAGGTGTTGCTAGTGAAGCAGCATCGCTTGCAGGTCACTTGAAATTAGGTAAATTAGTCGTATTATACGATTCGAACGATATTACGTTGGATGGCGAATCCGGTCTGTCCTTCAGCGAGAACGTGCGTCAGCGCTACGAGGCTTATGGCTGGAACACGCTGCTTGTTGAAGACGGCAACGATCTTGCTGCAATTGCGCAAGCGGTTGAGAAGTCGAAGCAGGATTCCAGCAAGCCGACATTGATCGAAGTGAAGACCGTAATCGGATACGGAAGCCCGAACAAGCAAGGCAAGGGCGGACATGGAGGTACACACGGTTCTCCACTCGGCGCTGATGAGGCGAAGCTGACGAAGGAATTCTATAAGTGGGGACACGAGGACTTCTTCGTACCTGAAGAGGTATACAACCACTTCGATACAAATGTGAAGCAGAAGGGCATTCAGGCGAACGAAGAGTGGAATAAGATGTTCCAAGCTTATCAAGCTGCTTACCCTGAGCTTGCGAAGCAATTCGAAACTGCAATTAGCGGACAGCTTCCTGAGGGATGGGATAAGGATCTTCCGGCATATGCGGCAGGAGACAAAGCATTGTCCACCCGCGTCGCATCTGGAAATGCCTTGAACGGTCTTGCGAAGAACGTTCCGAACCTGACAGGCGGTTCTGCTGACTTGGAAAGCTCCACAATGACACATCTGAATGATCTGACTGCGTTCCGTCCGGGCCAATACGACGGCCGCAACATTTACTTCGGTGTGCGTGAATTTGCAATGGCGGCTGCAATGAACGGTATGGCATTGCATAGTGGTGTGAAGGTGTTTGGTGGTACGTTCTTCGTATTTACGGATTACCTGCGGCCTGCTGTTCGCTTGTCTGCATTGATGGGATTGCCAGTCACATATGTATTGACGCATGACAGTATTGCAGTTGGGGAAGACGGCCCTACTCATGAGCCTATCGAACAGCTTGCGTCTGTACGTATCATCCCGAACGTAACAGTAATCCGTCCAGCAGATGCGAATGAGACATCCGCTGCTTGGGCATACACATTACAGAACCAATCTAACCCAGTCGTGCTTGTGCTTACACGTCAGAACCTGCCTATCTTGGAAGGCGGCGTAGCAGCTTCCCGCGAAGGTGTTGCTCGCGGAGCTTATGTTGTGTCCGATGCGAAAGACGGCAAGCCTCAAGCGCAAATCATTGCGACAGGCTCTGAAGTTCAATTGGCGATTCGCGCTCAAGAAGCATTGGCTGAAGAGGGCATTCAAGTACGTGTTGTCAGCATGCCAAGCTGGGATCTGTTCGAGAAGCAATCGAAGGAGTATAAAGACTCCGTATTGCTTCCAGATGTGAAGGCTCGTCTTGCAATCGAGATGGCTTCACCATTTGGTTGGGAACGTTATGTAGGAGACCAAGGCGACATCATTGGTATCTCCACATTTGGCGCTTCCGCTCCTGGAGACCGTGTCATCAGCGAGTACGGCTTCACCGTTGAAAACGTAGTGAGTCGTGTAAAGGCATTGCTGTAATACACGAAACGAATGAAGCAAATCACTGGATAGGGAAGATTCGATTCACTCCTATTTAGGTGCAAATAAGAATAAGTGCGTTCTCTAGCCGATTTAGGCGAGGGGGCTCGGCAATGAACAAGGCCGCTTAACGGGTACCAGAGATGGAAGTCCCCTGTTGTAGCGGCCTTGTTCGTGTTGTGATCTATTTTATCTGTAAATATCATCCTAATATTGTGTCTGAACTGATATAATAAAATTTATATATTAAATCATTAAGGATAGGGCGAGGAGTAAACGAGTGAAACAGAAGCAAAATCATTATGCGACCGGTATCGCAGCCGCCGGGCTGTCCTATATTATTTGGGGCTTCCTTCCGATCTATTGGAAGCTGCTCGGCTCTGTGCCAGCAGCAGAGGTATTGGCTCATCGGATTATTTGGTCATTAGTATTCATGATTGTCCTGTTGGCATTGCTGGGGAAGTGGAAGTCCACTATGGCAGAAATCAAGCAGCTGCTCACCCATAAGAAACAAGCTATAAGTATCATTGTGGCTTCCGTTGTAATTAGCATCAACTGGCTCGTTTATATTTTTGCTGTGGAAAGTGCGCATGTAGTGGAAGCAAGCCTTGGATATTATATCAACCCTTTGCTTAATGTCTTTCTCGCGACATTTTTCCTGAAGGAGCGGTTGACGAAGACGGAGTGGTCAGCAGTTGGCATCGCAGCAGCAGGGGTTATATGCCTGACCGTATATTACGGCAGCTTTCCTTGGGCAGCGTTGACGCTCGCGACAACATTCAGTTGTTATGGACTCATTAAGAAGAAGGTATCTGTAGGCCCATGGACAGGGTTAACGGTGGAAACTTTGATCATGACGCCGTTTGCGCTTGTATTTCTTTTCTTCTTCAATCCTAATGGGATCCCGCTGTGGGATAAAGAAGCGTCTATAATCATGCTGCTAATGGGAGCGGGAATTGTAACGGCAATTCCGCTGCTATTATTCGCTACAGGTGCGAAGCGAATATCATTTACCCTTGTAGGCTTCCTGCAATATATTGCACCTACGATCATGTTGCTGCTTGGCTTGTTTGTGTTCGGGGAAGAATTTACGACTCCACAGTTTCTTGCATTCGCCTTGATATGGATTGCATTAGCTGTATTTTCGCTCTCTCGAATCGTAAGGAATACCAAAGCATCCAAGCAAGCTTCCCAAGCTCAGAATCCTTCGGATAGCTCATATACAGCTTCATAGAGAAAAGCTCATTATGCAAGTGAACGCTCTGTTTTCACAAAAAAAGCTTATCATACAAGGTCTGCAGGTTTCGTAGAAAGAGACCGTCTGACAATGCAGAAAATGCAGTAGTGAAGATGAAAAGCTTATTAGTGAATAATTTTATTGGGCTTTATCGTGAGTATCGAAATTGAAACGAATAATGAAAGGGAGTGTCGGTGTATTCCGTGCACTCCCTTGGTGTATAAAACATCTAGAATTAGGCTTATCCTACTCGTTGTTCTTGCTATGTCCGATCGGGTGACCAATCCATTGCTCGTAGATTTTCACAAGTGAACATAAATCCTCTTCCCCAAAGCCTGAGGTTTGGCCCATTTGGAACAAACTCTTGGCAACCTCCAGCATAGGTGTCGGAGACTGCATCGTATCAGTAAGCACGGAAGCGAGCTTCAAGTCCTTCAACATTAACTGCAGGGAGAATTGATTGTCGAAGTTGCCTGCAATAATCTTCTCACCTTTCAGTTCAGCAGCCTTACTGCCTGCACTGCCGTTGCGCACAACCTGAAGGAATGCCTCGGGATTCACGCCTGCCTTGGATACCATTGCAAACCCTTCCGCCAGAGCGGCATTGTTAATGCCGACAATTGTATTGTGGGCCAGCTTCGTGATGGAGCCGCTGCCATTAGGGCCCATATGAACGATCATTCGTCCCATTGCTTCCAACACGGGCATAGCTTGTTGCAGGGCTGTCTCTTCACCGCCGACCATAAAGACAAGTGTTCCATCAATGGCTGCAGGCTTGCTGCCCGTTACAGGAGCATCAAGGAACTGGGCTCCCCGTTCGGCGCAGGCTGCTGCGAGCTGTTGAACCAGAGAAGGAGATATGGTGCTGCAGTCAATTACGATATGACCGGAGCGAACACCTGCGAGTACCCCGTCTTCTCCGTAATAGATCGCTTCTATGGAGGAATCATCGCTAACCATGGTAATTACGACATCGGATTGTGCTGCGGCCTCACGCGGTAGATGTACGGCAGTCGCACCTTGCTCAACTAATGGAACGGTCTTATCTGTGGAACGATTGTATACGGCTACTTCGAATCCTTTGCTAAGCAGATTGGCTGCCATTGGCGCACCCATCGTGCCTAATCCAAGTACTGCTGCCTTCATTGTCTCTCATCCTCTCGCACTGTGAATGATTCGCATGATTTCGATGATGTTAGTGTACCATATTTGTCAGTGGCGGAGACAAGGAATCAAGCAAACAAATCAGCAGAGAAAGATGGTGAGAGCGTATTCATATGCAAATTTATGCAATGTTATAAATTTATTTTATCGTGGATTCTCGTTCAATGAAACGCGTTCCCTTGTGTTTCCGACCAAAATCCAGTATCCTATGACTATATTGATTTTCGTGGGTTAAAGTGGCAAAGTCAACCAATACTCGAGGAGGGTGTACGATGGCAAAAAAAGTGCACTTTGATTACAGCAAGGCGTTGGCGTTCGTAAGTCAGCATGAAATTGATTATTTTAAAGAGCCCATTCGCTTAGCGCATAAGCAATTACATAATAAGTCAGGAGCAGGTTCCGATTACCTAGGCTGGATTGATCTACCTTCCGCTTACGATAAAGAAGAATTTGCGCGCATTCAAGCAGCAGCTAAGCGCATTCAATCGAATTCTGAAGTGCTTATTGTTATCGGGATTGGCGGCTCCTATTTGGGCGCTCGTGCAGCGATTGAAATGTTGAGCCATTCCTTCTACAACATGCTTCCGAAGGACAAGCGCAACACACCTGAAATTTACTTCGCAGGCAACAACATCAGCTCGACTTATATGACGCATCTGATGCAATTAATTGAAGGCAAGGACTTCTCAATCAATGTTATCTCCAAGTCGGGTACAACAACGGAGCCAGCAATTGCATTCCGTATTTTCAAAGACTTGCTAGAGAAGAAATATGGCAAGGAAGAAGCGAAGAATCGTATCTTTGCTACTACGGATCGTGAGAAGGGCGCACTGAAGACGTTGGCAACGGCAGAAGGCTACGAGACATTCATCATTCCAGATGATGTAGGCGGCCGCTACTCCGTATTGACGCCGGTTGGTCTATTGCCAATCGCAGTCGCTGGCATTGATATTGACGAGATGATGCAAGGTGCTCGTGATGCTTCGGAAGAGTTCAGCAATCCGAACGTCGAAGAGAACCTCAGCTATCAATACGCAGCAGCACGCAATGCGCTGTATCGTAAGGGCAAGACAACAGAAATTCTCGTGAACTACGAGCCATCCCTTCACTATGTGTCGGAATGGTGGAAGCAGTTGTTCGGCGAGAGCGAAGGGAAAGACAACAAAGGGATCTATCCATCCTCCGTTGACTTCTCGACTGACCTTCACTCGATGGGGCAGTTCATTCAAGAAGGAACTCGCAACCTGTTCGAGACGGTTATTCAAGTAGAAGAAGTGAAGCATCACATCACGATTGAAGAAGATGCTGATGATTTGGACGGCTTGAATTTCCTCGCAGGCAAGACAGTCGACTTCGTGAATAAGAAGGCATTCCAAGGCACTTTGCTGGCACATACAGACGGTAATGTACCGAACTTGGTCGTGACGATTCCAGACATGACGCCATATTCGTTCGGATATTTGGTATACTTCTTTGAAAAAGCATGCGGCATCAGTGGCTATCTGCTCGGAGTGAATCCGTTCGATCAGCCTGGTGTGGAAGCATACAAGAAAAATATGTTCGCCTTGCTCGGCAAACCAGGATTCGAAGTCCAAAAAGCGGAATTGGAAGCAAGATTGTCCGAATAAGCGGGCGGCAAGAGTTAACAGCTTAGATAGGCAACAAGCCGTGAAAGCAGTTCTCCAACATGGGGGGCTGCTTTCTTGGCAATCTCGGAAGGTGAATCTTCATGCTAGAACAATATAAGACGTTGCGCCAATTTGGCAGCAAGGAGATCGTCATCAAGAAGTCGCGCTTTATCGGTTATGGCAAGCCAGTTGCCAACGAGGAAGAAGCGATTGCTTTTATAGAAGAAATCAAGAAACAGCACTGGAACGCCACACACAATTGTTCCGCCTACGTCATTGGCGAGCGGGATGAGATTCAGAAGGCATCCGACGACGGAGAGCCAAGCGGCACGGCAGGCAAACCCATTCTGGAAGTGATGAAGAATCAAGGTCTGAAAAATACCGCCATTGTCGTTACACGCTATTTCGGGGGTATTCTGCTTGGGGCAGGCGGCTTGATTCGGGCCTATACAGATGGAGCTGTTGCAGCGATTGAAGCGGCAGATGCGATTGTGAAGGTGCTGCATCAAGAGGTTTTTGTAGAAATCGATTATACTTGGCTTGGCAAGCTTGAGAATGAATTGCGAAATAGAGAGACGAGGATGGGAGAAACGCAATTTACCGACAAAGTGACATTGACGTGTTTGCCCGTTGTGTCGGAAACAGAGCGGTTTATGGCGTGGATTACGGATTTGACGCAAGGTCAAGCCGTTATTCGGAAGGGAGATTCTATTTACTATATCGAAGGGGAATAAGGAGAACAACCTCTATGCCAAGAAAAGCAGTGGATCAAGAGCTATCGCGAGAGCGAATCTTGGAAGTGGCGCGCCACTTGTTTGTCACGAAAGGATACCGCGCTATCTCCATGCGAAGTATCGGCCAACAATTAGGGTATAGCCACGGATCGCTTTATTATCATTTCAAAGACAAAGCGGAACTGTTCTACGCGCTCGTACAGGAAGATTTCAAGCGTTTGGGACGGCTGTTCGAACGTGTTATGGTTCAGGCTCCTTCCGATGGGTTGTCCAAGATGGAGCAGGTGATGCTAGAATTCATCCGCTTCGGTCTCGAGCAGCCGCACCACTATGAAATTATGTTTATGACGCGGGATGAAGAATTGCTCGCGTATGCCCGCTCAGAACAAGGTCGTTGCTTGGAATTGTTCTCGACGATTGTGAGACAGACGCTCGTGAGCAGCATTCATACCGAGCAGGAACGACATAATATCCCACGAAGCATTTTTCTTGCCATGCATGGATTCATCTCCTTTTACATTCAAGATCAAGTCACCTTTGATGAGGTGAAGCCGGCGGCGCTAGCTCACGTTCGCTTCTTATGCCGCAGAACGCTGGAGTCAGCACAGACGGCATAGTCACTTGCATTCTCATTTCAATGATAAATCGATATAAAAAAGCTCTTCTCACGTTTCTGTTCTCCTGCACATATAGTGACGATAGCCCAGCTTCGGGTTATCGGCATGTGTGTGAAAGGCAATTAGACGTAAGGGGGCTTTTTTATGTTAAAGCAATACAGTGACTTGTACTTACATGCACAGGTCATCAGGATAAAACATCTCCATCTTATGGTGTACACTCATGCCAATACTTCGATAGGAGTGTGTCTTCATGATTGAGTATATAGTACAGCCTGGAGATTCCTTGTTCACGATTTCAAATCGGTATGGGGTTCCGGTGTCTTCCCTCATTCAAGCGAATCAATTAACGAATACGGATGTTGTATATGTGGGGCAAGTGCTTCGATTCCCTGTGGGTGGAGGGGGGACATTTCCATTTCCGCCGCCACCGCCTCTCCCGCCAACGCAACCATTTCCTCCTTTTCCAGGAGGGATCAATTTGGAACAGCGTGTTACGATTCTTGAACAACAAGTTCGCCGCCTTCAGCGGGAAGTCGCGCAATTGCAAGGCAGAGAAGTGACGAGCAGTTGAATGGCCTGCTCGATGACAGGGTGTCCAATGTGTTGGGCGCCCTTCCTCTTGCCAATAGACGGTGAAGATGACAATATTGTAAGCTGAATTGTGACCAGATTCAGATGCTCATTCTACAAACTTCATGTAAAGTAGTAGGTATGGGGAATAGAGAGGTAGAATCTAACCATACCGATGGGATGAAGCGGGGTAGATGAAGGATGAAGAAGGCAGCGCTGCTGCTGGCGGTCGTGGCGATCAGCTGGCTGTTGGCAGGATGCGGACAAGCCGTTCAGCATACTTACGACAAGGTGAATCAAGTCGTAACCGATTATGGCAAAGAGAAATCGATTAATAAAGAGAAGGTTCTTCTTATTGTGAAAGAAGAACTGTACAAGCTGTATGATGTTCAGATCAATGATCAGGAATGGAACCTGATATGTGGGTTTTCAAAATATTTTCCGAACCAAGAGGATACCAAGTCGGATGAAGGACATGTTGCCTTTATTGGTACGATCAATGGAATGGAGCAGCGGCGGGGCGGCATAAGCGGTTTCTATGGGGAAGTGAACCTGAAGACGGGAGAGCTATACAAGCTCGGCATTCTGAGGCCGTCTGCAGAGGGGAATGTACAGGGTGACGATGCAGGAGAACTTCAGATGAAGGCGCGAGCTTTTATTGTAGACCGATTGCAAGCGAATGAACGAACACTTCGAATCCTTTCGGAGAAGGGCCAGGATCGTGGAGTCTTTCTATTTCAAGATTCAGATAGCGGGATGCGGTATTGGATTCAGATGCATGTCGAACAACAGAAAGTCACCTTATTCAAAAAGTGGAAATACATGTAAGCAAAGTCCGTCTGATGCAGGAAATGCAATCGGCGGATTTTTTTGTGCTTCCATCTGGCGAATCGAAACGGCGGCTTCATCGTCCATATCACATGAAATTGGGTTATCACCTATCATAAGGGTTTCGAATAAGTTGCATAAGGTTCACTTACAGATTGGGCGTTATAAATCAATCTTTGTATTGACGGTGTCATCTATTTTTTGGTAAAGTGGTGAAAACCATTACCAAGTAAATAAGTTGGAATAATGGACATAAAGAGTTGAGTTTACGTAGATGGAGGGACGAAGGTGAACGCAGTACTGCGCTATCGTGGAGCGTTGTGGGGGTTTCGAACCACGCTGCTTCTATACGTATTTTTGCTGGTTGTGGTACCACTTGGCGGCATATATGCTCAATCGTTCTATGGCGGTTGGAGCACATTTGTAGACAGTCTCATGGAACCTCTTGCATGGCAATCAGTGGCGCTGACGTTCCGTCTGGCGATCATTGCAACGGCGATCAACGTTGTCATCGGAACATTGTCGGCTTGGGTGCTCCACCGCTATCGTTTCGTCGGGCGAACTTGGCTGAATAGCTTGGTAGACTTGCCATTCGCTCTGCCCACCGCGGTAGGCGGGTTGATGATCCTGCTGCTGCTCGGGCCAGGAAGCTTCATTGGGAGATTGGCAGAATCTATGGGGTGGAGAATTGTTTTTGCAGAGCCCGCTATTGTAGCTGCTATGGTCTTCGTCACTTTTCCCTTCGTCATTCGGGCAGTTCAGCCGCTCTTGGAAGAGGCCGACTTGTCTGAAGAAGAAGCCTCTTATACGCTTGGCGCGTCCCGTATGTACACGTTCACTCGTGTTACGCTGCCGCGTATGAGGCCAGGCATTGTGAGTGGTGCAATGCTTGCCTTCTCCCGGGCAATGGCTGAATTCGGAGCAGTAGTGCTCGTCGCTGGGAACATACCGGGGAAGACGCTCGTTGCATCTGTATACATTTTCGGTGAAATTGAAAGTGACCACCCTCAATCGGCAGCAGTCGTTTCTGTCTTATTGTTGACCTTATCATTCATAGTCTTATGGGCGATTCATTGGATACAGAACCGGAGGAAATCGTTATGAAGCATACTCCTTATCATCGGCCCAATTCTTCAGAAGAACCGCATCAAGTGTTAACTGCCTCGCAATCCTCAGCAGCTGTACATGATCCACACCCACACTCACGCTCTAAGCTGCAGTTGCTGCTTATCATTCTGACTTACGCTGTATTTATTACATTACTTATTGCTCCATTATTGCAAATGCTGTTGGGAGCTTTCCAAGGTGGTTGGGGTTCAGCCCTCGCCTCCCTGCTTCGGCCTGAGTCGCTTCATGCACTTGGAGTTACAGCAGCTGTTGTAGGCGTTGTGACGCTGCTTAATGTTGTGTTTGGTGTATGGTTATCGATCGTCCTTGTAAGAGGGGGCTGGTTAAATGGTTTTGTTCGACGATTACTCAATGCGATTATCGATCTCCCTTTTGCGGTATCCCCGATTATAGGCGGATTTATGATTGTACTCTTGTTAGGGCCGCAGACGATTATGGGGACGTTATTTGCGAACATGGGCGTCCAAATCGTATATGCGTTCCCGGGTATGGTGCTTGCCACCTTATTTGTGACATTCCCGCTGCTTATCCGAGAAGTCGTGCCCGTCCTGCAGGAAATTGGGACACAGCAGGAAGAAGCTGCGTCGATGCTTGGCGCTTATGATTGGACTACCTTCTGGAAGGTAACATGGCCATCTATACGATGGGGAGTGCTCTATGGAGTCGTTCTAACCATAGCTCGTTCCCTTGGTGAATTTGGCGCCATTCTTGTCGTATCCGGCAATATTATGAACAAGACGCAGACCGCAACGACACTTGTATACCAAGACGTGGAGAACTTCAACATTACGGCGGCCAGCAGCTTGGCCCTAGTACTTGTATTCAGTTCGATCTTCCTGCTGCTCGTCATGGAATGGGCGAAGCGTCACGCAGGACGCAAAGGAGTGCATTGACGATGCATATTGAGGTAAATCAGCTCAACAAATGGTTCGGTTCCTATCATGCAGTGCGCGACGTCAGCTTCTCCATTGAAGCAGGTCAGCTTATCGGCTTGCTCGGACCGAGCGGTGGCGGGAAGACTTCTGTACTGCGCATGCTAGCTGGCCTAGAGCAGCCAGACAGCGGTGAAATTCGATTCCAAGGGAATCGGGTCAATGAAATCCCGCCCCAGCAGCGCGGCATCGGCTTCGTATTCCAGCAATATGCGTTGTTCAAGCATATGACCGTCTATGACAACATTGCCTTTGGGCTGACGATTCAGAAATGGCCCAAGGATCGCATCCGTGAGCGAGTTACAGAGCTGCTCGAGCTAACCGGGTTGTCTGGGATTGAGCGAAGATATCCGCACCAGCTGTCCGGAGGCCAGCGCCAGCGTGTAGCTTTCGCGCGTGCATTGGCCCCTGAGCCACAGCTGCTGCTGTTGGATGAGCCATTCGCTGCAATTGATGCCAAGATTCGCAAGGAGCTGCGAAGCTGGCTGAGGGAACTGATTGAACGGGTTGGCATTACCTCCATCTTTGTTACCCATGATCAGGATGAAGCGATTGAAGTTGCTGATGAGATCATGATTATTAATCAGGGAAGTGTGGAGCAAAAAGGGACACCGTGGGATATTTATCAATCACCGAACACTCCATTCGTGGCTGAATTTATTGGAGAATCGACGATTATTTCGGATCTGGACTCCCTGCGGGGATTCGAGACTCTCTCGTCGTCACTTCAGACGGCTATTCCTTATTCAGCTGATCCTGTAGAAGCTGTACTAGAGACGCAGGCTGTTCGGGAGACGCTTCAGGAACTCGGAGATGCATTCAAGGCATTGATTCGTCCTGAATATATTGAGGTGGGCTTGCCTGGTGAATTGAAAATGGCATCTGCCTGCATACACGGCACCGTGAGGTCGCTCCAATTTCGTGGGAGTGAATGGATGGTGGCTATTGAAGTTGGCGACATGATATTGAAAACATATCGTTCATTGGAGAAGCCAATGCTGCAGGCGGGGGATTGGGTGCAGGTGCTTGTCCATCGCATCTATGTGTTCGAGGGGGGTCGGAGTTGGGTAGTGGAAAATGCGTTAAAAGAAGACCCGATGCCGGTTCATATTTGAACACGGATCGTGTTCGAGGGGGGAGGACACCCTTGAGCCGAATTAAGACCAGAGATAGGCTTACAGCAATGATGGCGGTGATCATACTCTCACTCCTTGTGGTACTGCCGGGCTGTAGCAGTAAGTCAGCCGATCAAGACGGAAATGGGACGGAGAGGGCCTTAGCCATGAAGCAGATCTCTGCTTCTGACAAGGATACCGTGACTATCGTAATCGGTGCCTACTCAGTTGTGAAGGACGCACTAGGGCGCATACTCCCACAATTCGCTGCCGATTGGGAGGCGAAAACGGGGAAGAAGGTGGTCTTTCAGGAGTCTTATGAAGCCTCCGGTACTCAGGCCAGAGCGATAGCCGGCGGGATGGAAGCGGATGTAGCCCTTCTCGCCATGGAAGGGGATATAGATAAGCTTGAACGTGCGAAGCTGATTAACTCAGATTGGAAGCAACAGGATGCTTATCAGGGAATGGTTACTCGTTCTGTTGCTGTCATAGGTACACGGAAAGGCAATCCTCTCGGCATTCGGGATTGGACGGATTTGACCCGTGAAGGGGTAAATGTCTTATATCCGAACCCGAAGACATCAGGTGGAGCACAGTGGGATATTAATGCCATATACGGAGCAGGGTTGAAGATGGCAGCTGAGCAAGGGAAGGATGGGCTGCCTTTTGCCAAGCAGCTGCTGATGCGCGTCCATCATAATGTACTGTCCATGGATAAGAGCGGCAGAGCGTCGATGGCGGCATTTGAGTATGGTGTTGGGGATGCAATCGTGACCTACGAAAATGAGATCCTGTCCCGCAAGCGTGAAGGCGTACCTTATGAAATGGTTCTTCCTAAGCATACGATTCTAATCGAGAATCCAGTTGTTGTTGTGAGGAAATATGCGAGGAAGCACCAAGTTGAGGAAGCTGCGGAAGCGCTCGTCGCTTATTTGCGTGAGCCGAAGGCGCAGCGAATGTTCGCGGAAGCAGGCTTCCGTCCTGTGAATGAGCAGGTTGCTAAAGAGACCATCAAGGCCTATCCCGTCCCAGATGGCTTGTTTCATATCGATGATATGGGCGGATGGGATGAGGTTAGGGAGAAATTGTACAGCAATCGGGGAGTTTGGTATCAGGTGTTAGCGGGAATAGAATGATCAATATTCCTTTGCACAAGGCTAAAAACGAGTTAATTATGGGGTATGGTTAGACGGAAATGAGGGTGATAGGTACAATGCCCTCTCTTTTTTATTTTCGGAATAGGTGATGGAGAACGGAAAACAAAAGGGGCTTATCATAAATCCTTGACTGAGTGCATAGATTCGTCACGAATGACTTTTCTAAGAAAGGAAGTAGCCTATGACCAGCGTAAAGTTCAATCAGTTGTTGGACTTCGCAATACTGCCCGCTCAGGAAAAGATAGTGGATAAAAGGTGGCCTGATGACAGCTCGAGATGGATTAAAACGAAGCGCGTCAAAGGCCTATGTTGGCCGTACCGGATGGCAAAAGAATTGGGCTGGACCATTTACTGTCCGGTCGACATTGATATTCAGCCCGTAAAGGAAATCCAAACTTCCATTCAGGATCCCACAGATTTTGCCCGTCTTAAGCATATGGTTCCCATGGAGGATTGGGCACATAAAAATGATGTCGTCATCGGCATTTCGCCCGCAGGTTGGTATAAAATCCACGAATACAAGTACAACGGACTTTATTATCCGATGCTGCTTCCGAATGGAGAAGGTACATTTGAATGGAGGCAAGGTTGGAGTGTAGAGATCCCAAAACAACATTTCATCCTTATACAACCACTCGAAACGCAAGACGGGAGATTCGCCATCTATCCTGGAATGCTTCATGGCCCGACATTGGCAAGAGTTCAGGAGAGAATAGGCTTGCCACTGGCGTTCGAACCCTTGAAGGAATGTCGGATCCAAAGAGGAGAGCCACTAGCTAAGCTTCTAGTGCTCCCCATGTCGGTTCTTTCTATTAAGAGTGAAATATCTATATCAAATACAGATGAAAATCCAGGTTAAGTGATCGCTACGATTGTGAACGTTACTCCTACGTTGTTGATTGGAAACAAAGAAGTATTAACAAGATTCAGCACGCTATCTGGTCCCGGTGGAGTGGTAACAATCATCGTCCCTGACGTATGGATGCCAACTGGCGAATTCGGAGGGGCTGAAACAAAGCTGAATTGGATTTCGGTGCCGTTCAATGTCAATATGAATTGTATGGATGAAGATTGCGGTAATGTGATTGTTATTTCCGATGCTTCCCAATTGACCAGATAGCTGTGTCCGCCTGCAAGCAAGATGTCTGGCGAAGGAGGCGTCTGAGAGATCAATGTCCCACTAATAACTGGAGCCATATTAAATGGAACGGTTCCTCCCGATGGGACCGGCGACGGAAGAAAACCACCATCAATTACGGCAAAATTGGAAGTGATCAGAGGTCCTGTGGCCCCCGTAACACCAGCAGCGCCCGTTGCCCCAGTAGCCCCCGTA
>NZ_MAIS01000017.1:0-83420 GCF_001680695.1 Paenibacillus sp. KS1
CTTTAGACAGCCTTCTTTAGACAGACTTCTCCAGATGGACTTCTGCATGTAGTCAGCAATGTTCTTGTCGATTTAACCAATCTTCCTCTATACTGGTGGTAACTGACTTCAACTTCCTAGCTTCCTACTTCCTACTTCCTATTTCCTATTCAAGCTATCCTATCAACATCTGCATCTGTTTCGCACTCACACTTAGCTCTTATGCTTTCATTCTGCTACTATCCTACTCACGAACGCTACGCACGCCTACAAGTTTCTCATCATGTCCAAACATCATTCATACTTCAGAGTTGCAACATCAATCACATAGGAAGGAGGGATACTATGCATTGGTACGAACCGTTCCGCTCCGAGATTGAACAGGTCTTTCAAGATGCCGAGTGTATCATCGAGGCATTCCCAGCCCCGCTGAATGACGCAGGATTTCGCTATATAGAGAAATTCAATCCCAGTAACGATCGAAGCACAAATAATTATATATGCTACTGCCTCCCTTATTGGATGCAGGACATGACTGGACTCTCGACAGCGCATTGCCGCCGCCTGGCGCTTGCAAGCATATTCGGCATGCTCTATTACTTTATCCAAGATGATGTCATGGATAATGATTGCGATAATAAGGCCGAGCAGCTTGCCTTGGGTAATCTATGCTATATCGAATTGCTCGACATCTATAGACAGATGTTCCCTCCCCGGTCCCCGTTATGGGACAGCTTCAGGCAGTACACATGGGAGTGGGTTCATGGCGTCACAAGCGAGCGTGAGCAGGATGTATTTATGACGGATCGCCTCAAGGTCGCTCACAAGTCAGCCCTCGTCAAGCTGTCTAGTAGCGGCGCGCTCTTCTTAACGGGTATGGAGGATAAGCTCCCGCATGTAAACGAGGCCGTTGATACTGTGCTTGTTTGTTTGCAGATGACCGATGACTGGGCAGATTGGCAGACAGATCTACAAGATGGAAGCTATAATTGTCTGCTGGCGTGGATTCGTTCTATTCAACAGATTCCGACAGATAAACCACTTACCGAGGAACTCGTTCGACATGCCATTACCGTTTCCGACATCCTCGCTTCCTTTGGTCAAGAAGCTTTGAAACTTCAAGCCAAGCTGGATGGCATGCCGGAAGCGTCCCCTCAACTTGTAGAGTTCAACCGTTCACTAGCAAACATTCTTGTCGAAGAAGCCGACCATATTCGACAGCAGCGTGAAGTGCTGATGATGGGCGGATTGTCGTATTGGTTGTCGAATTCGGTAACAAAGTAGTAGTTCAGAAAACAGGCAAAGTGTTACATTATCTGTGTAGTTCATTCCATATACGGAGGGGTGCACATGGTAACTACGGAGCAACTTTTCAAAAATCAAATCATTCACAAGGCCTGGGAAGATCCTTCATTTAAGGAGCGCTTGCTCAAAGATCCGAAGGCTGCCATTAAAGAAGTGCTAGGCATTTCGATTCCTGACCATGTTGAACTAACGACTCAGGAAGAAACAAAAGATCGCTTCGTCCTCGTCATACCTCCAAATCCAGCAGAGACACTCCCTGCAGAAGGCGTTCGCCGTTTCGTCTGGTAAATAATCTCCCTCTAAAAAGGGGCTTTCCCTCGTCAGGCTATGACTTGTGGAATGCCCCTTCTCACTCTTGTATAATCGTCTAAGTACCACTATGAAGCGCAATAGGTGGCTGTTCCAGTGCAGAAGGAAAGCGCACTATCGCCTCTGTCCCTTTCCCCTTCTCACTGTGAAAATGGATGCTTCCCTGCATAACTTCAACGATGCGGAAGGTGACCATCAACCCTAGCCCAGTTCCCTTCGTCTTATTCGAAAAATAAGGCTCGCCAAGGCGTGCTATCTCCTCCTGATCCATCCCCACACCATCATCCTGAACACAGATCATGATACCCCCTCTTTCTTCATACCCTGCTATTCGGATCATACCGCCATCCTGCAGTGCTTCGATGCTATTCTTGATCAGATTGATAAATACTTGCTTGAACTTGGATGAGTTGCCGTAAATCAATAAATTTGACTCTACTTCCAATTCGATAACACCACCCTGCATATTTGCAAGCGGCATAAGTATCCCCTCAATCTGCCTAAGCTCCTCCCCAACATTAAGAATCACGACATCCTCGAGCTCCGGCTTCGCAAAAGTGAGGAAATCAGTAATAATTTCGGATGCGCGATCAAGCTCAGTTAATGCAAGCTTCACGTATTCCTTTTCTTTGTCATTCGAGTAATTCTTCATCAACTGAAGGAATCCTCTCGTTACCTGAAGCGGATTGCGCACCTCATGGGCTACAGAGGCTGCAAGTTCGCTGATGATGTGCATCTTTTCGGAATGCTGCAGCTTGCCGTTGTACATTTCAAGCTCCTTGGAATATTGAATAACCTGTTCATGCGTCGCAACGATTCTTCTGCCCATAATCATGATGAAGGCAATGATAAAGGCAATAACTCCCCATTTCCAAATGGTAAGTTCATACTGGCCAGAATGAAGCAGAAACCAAACTAATTCTCCTAATGTCACAATAGCAAAAACAGTAAAGCCAATTGCAAACAATATCGCGTCCACATTTTTTCGGATAGCGTATACGATAGAAAGCCCCGTCAGCAAGCACAATTGCCCGACAATTAGGACTGCATACACTTTGACGGTTATAAAGTAAAAAAAACCATAGAACTGATTATTAGATAGTATATTTATAAACAGGCACACAAGCATGAGTATAGAGTAAACAACTTGAAACTTCCTGATTTTCAATGTAATTGAGAATGGTCCGGGCCCAGTAATTTGCTCGAAATAATAAGTTAGTGCTGGGGAAAGGGCTTGCATGGCGATGTCAAATAAGATGACAGTCAGTTTCCCATATTCGCCGAAATAAGTATGAATAAACTTAGAGTTCGTAATCATGATAATACCAACAGCCATGATTACGATATTAAGAGATAACCAACTGGGCACGTCAATATTACGAAGGGAAAAGACGCAAATAAGCATTACAATGGAGATAAACACCAATGAACTACCTAGTAAAATATCTATGAGCCCTTGATTCGCATAATCTTGAATGATTTCTTGGTAATTGCCGATGATGATTGATTTCTGGATTCCAATTCGTTCTACCGTTGTAGCCGTATGGATATATACATGTTGACTATTAGAGGATGGTCTGATCGGCACAAGAATTTGATATACGTCAGATCCATAATCACGTGCAGAGTGGTACAGCTTTCTACCTTCATCCGAGTATACATCTACTTCAAATCCATATAACATACTTATGTATAACCCGGGTTGATCCCAATGCACAGGCGGGAGAGAAATTCGATACCATGCAGATTGGCTTCCTTGTGGCTTCAGGGGGACGCTTGATTGAAGATCAATTGTCTCCCATCCCTCTGTTCTCCTTACAATGTCCTTCCATGCACTTTGCTGCTTTTCCCATATTACATCCCATTGGGTTATCGTTATTTTAGTGGGTTCTGGTTGTGTGGATAATAGAGAAGGCGATGTTATAGCTCCAATAACCAATATAATGAGGCCTATGAAAATACCTCGCGTGAACCAGTTTTTAAATCCCATTTCACACCCCTGTATGTATTCAAGGATCATTCCATATCCAATATGGGCAATACTTCAACAAAAATATGTAAAATCCTGCTTAGAATCTGGAAATTGAACCATTTCTAATATGCATCTCCATAAAATATAATAATCTTCATGGATTTTGTTGAAAATACCTGTTCATGCTACTTCTGTGTCGATCTATGGCTGGGAAAAGACATAGAGAAAGTATATACAAACAATAGCGAGATGACTGTCGAAAAAAGAATGTCGAAATGTATTTTTTCATGGTTTTATCCGTTGAACCTATATTTACATGGATACGACCACACAATGATGTGTCCCCTCGTAATATTTGCATCATTGCATACAGGTAGATTTCCTTGTTACGATAACTACTGGAATAGATGAACGATATCGTATGAAATCTACAAAGGAGTATCCTATGACAACTTATATAGAAGAACAGTACGACGGCAACGACTTTAGCTATGTCAATTGGAGCGAGTCTGAGCTACGCAATTGCACGTTTACCTCCTGCCGCTTTCGAGGTGCACAACTGGATGGAGCAGTGACAACAAGCTGTCAATTTATTGACTGTGATTTCACAGGAGTCGTGCTCAATGGCTCTACACACACGCACAGCGCATTTACGAATTGCCGGTTCACAGGAGTGAATTTATTTGCGGCCAAATTTGCAGAATGCAAAATGGTAGGGACGGATTTCACCAATGTATTATGGGATGGCATAACGATTATCGGAGGAGATTGGTCGTATACGAATATGCGCCATGCGAACTTAACGAGGCAGAACTTGCGTGGTGTTCGCTTCATGGAGGCAGACCTGACTGAAAGCAAGCTGGAGAAGGCTGACTTACGGGATGCCGATCTAACCCGTACAAATCTCACCAAAACCAAATTGGCTGGTGCAGATTTGCGGGGTGCTGAGATGAACGGAGTGAACTTCAAAGCACTGGAACTTACCAAAGTCCGAATTGATATGATTCAAGCCGTTGCATTTGCTAGAGCATACGGAGCCAAGGTAGATTGATTCGTAGATAGAGTAACAGCCGCAGTCTGCTAATATAGCAATTTTGCGGCTGTTTTTCAGTACTTCTTTTATTTAAAAATGAGCAGCGCATTGCTAATGTTCCGCCCAGGGTATGTCATATATCTTCCATTGTAATAAAGGCCACTTGATGCTCCGCCATCCAAATTCATCGCCTGATAAGCGCCAGCCTGCTTCATCACTTTAGCAAGCTCTGGAATCGTAGCGCTGGATGTAGTCAAGATCATTAGCTTGTAGTCCTTTGTTATACCAACCGCACTGCGTATGCTGCTGTGCTTCAATATTTTCGGATCTTTAAAGCCTTCGCCCTTCAGATTAACGGTAATCTTGCCGTCTGTAATAAGACGCGGCCCTACCTGCAAAGCTCCGTACACATCCCCTTCTTGGAATCGATCTATGAACGATGGCCCCGGGATCATCTCTACTTGATTATCTTTCGTGAACAGAAGCACACTTCGTTTATCGCCAGAGCCGTTATGTATCATTTTTCCGTTTCTAACTACATAGCCATACGGGACTTTCACCTTCGAATTGGAATAAGCATCAAAGTAGCCCCCATTTATCGCAGCGATTGCATAATTACGCTTTGCCATATGCTTGAGGTTATCGACCGAGCCCTCTCCTCCGTAACCCACTCCTACGCCGAGACGTATATGAGGATGCAGCAGATTTATGGTCAGCATCGTGGTCGTCACCCGCTTGTTCCCGACCCTGAATGCTCGCCAGCTCTTCTCAATTGACGATGTTTGGTTGATCCGCTGCTTCGAGACAATAGGCAAGCGAACATGACTGTCCCCATTCCAAAAATGGACAAGCGATCCGTTCTTGTCCCATTCCATAGACAGGTTCATTGCTTCGCTGACGAACCGAACTGGAACATAAGTCGTCCCCCCTGCTCGGAATGGGGCTGCTTCCAACTCCGTATTCATTCCGTTGACATATGCCTGCGTTGTACCTAATGTCATCTCCAGATAATTATCGTCGCTTACCACCTCTATGCGCTTACTCGTAGGCTCCCATGTCACTTGATAGTGCAGCTTATCGCTCAAATAGCGTATCGGGACGTAAGTACGGTATGCCTTCGTATCCATAACCCCATATGAACTTGCATCTGCGTGAGCTTGCCCATGTGGTGTAATGAATGTAAAAGTTAAGGCTATCCCTAGAACTGCTGTCATTATTTTTTTCAATTTCTGCACTCTCCCAGGCGAAAAAATCCATTTTCAGGAATATAGTATCATATCATCCTTTTGAAGACGATGTCTTTTTTCGACAATAATGTCAATTAGCCGACGTAATCCGATCATCCTGACGATTAATGTCATTGTCACAGAGAAGAGGAGCGCAACGTTAGCGCTCCCCAATCCCCGGCACCATCTATCCAGCAGCTATTCTTCTCGATAAACAACTTCAGCATCGAACAACGTACTGCCATCCGAAGCTTGTCCACGAATAAAGCAGCGGCGATCATCTGCATGCAGCGCTTCACCAGTAGAACGGTATACATCTACTTGATCCCCGAGGATGATTTCCTTATGGTACGTAATTCGGAAGCGCGACACACCTCGTTCCAATTCCTCTTGCGTCATCGCATCCAAGCATATATCAGCAAATCTGGCATTATTCAAATGGCCGTTCATATCAATACTGCTCTGTCTTACGTGGAGGGTATAAGCAAGGAGAAGAGAGGATTCTTCTGGTATGGCAACCTTCTCAGGCATCTCCCCCACAGAATCCTCATTATTGACAGGAACATCATAAGGAAATGCGGATGCCCGAAGAATACGCCGCTTATTCAGATCAACAAGTGCCCATGTCGTACGGGATTGAGCAATTTGCTGATGCTCTGCATCGTAGACCACATAATCACGCAGCCATTGAACGCCTCTCGCTCCCTTATGCCATGTATCCAACTGAAGTACATCTCCGTACTTCGGCATTCTCATCAGTTCCAAATCCACGGTCAACAGCATCCAAGCCATGCCGCTGCCTACCAATTCGTCCATGGATACATCATGCGATGCAAGATGGGAATCACCTGCCCGCTGCATCCACTCCATTAATGTCGACAAGCGACAATCGCGCTTGTAATCACAGTTATCAGATGATACTTCATGTTGCTCACTCCAACGATTTGAGACCACTTCTAATCAACTCCTTCTGAACAATCATCTGCCTGCTTTTGAGTCCATCTATCTGCATCAGTCATTCCATGCCCAACAATATCATAACCGATATTGATCTGCTAAACCGCTGCTTCCACTGCGGAGACCTGTTCACGATCCTGAGCTCACTTGGTAATCGTAAATGCTTTTATTCATAAACCATCCTATGATATGTTAGTATAAACATAAGATAAGAAGCAAGCATAGATTATCCCCTTTACACAATAAATCCCCTCTTTACAGAAGTTGAGGAAGAAGATAATTTGAAGGAAGTAAATCGATATATAATTTTTCCGATGCGATAGACGGTGTGTGTGAAACGCTTGTCTTGTATCATAAAGGAGCGACCAACATGATGAAGGAAATGAAGGATGCCTCAGCAGCGGTTTCAACTGTCTTTAGTGCAGCTGAAGCCGCCGAACAGCCAACAGAGGGCCGCATTCTAATTGTGACTTCTGTCACAGCAGAGCGGGATGCCGTATTGCGCGGCCTTCAGCATCATCCTCAATATGACGTCATTCTCGGTGGCGTGGGTGTCGCAGCGGCCGCAGCCCGGACGGCTCGGAAGCTTGCAAATGAGGGTTCATCCAACTATCGGCTTGTCATCTGTGCCGGTATCGGCGGGGGATTTCCCGGACAAGCTGAGATTGGATCATTGGTCGTCGCAAGCGACATCATTGCCGCAGATTTAGGTGCGGAGACCCCAGAGGGATTCTCCAGTCTGGACGAGCTTGGCTTCGGCTCTGCTCGCATTCCTGTCGATGCTGGGCTTGTCGCTCAAGTAGCGACAGCACTGCAAGCAGCGAATCTGCCAGCACGTTCCGGCCCCATGCTCACGGTTGCAACCGTGACAGGCACAGCTGCAACCGCAGCCCAAATGGCAGAACGTGTGCCTGGAGCAGCCGTTGAAGCCATGGAAGGCTATGGCGTAGCAACCGCGGCGCTGGATTTCGGTCTGCCCGTACTGGAGCTACGCGCGATATCGAATGCCGTCGGCCCACGCAATCGTGCCGCTTGGCGGATTCAAGAAGCGCTGGATGCATTGGAAGCTGCCAGCGCAGTTTTAGTGGAGGTGCTGTAATCATGAAAATCGCCTATTCCCCATGTCCGAACGATACATTTGTCTTCCATGCTTGGGCGCATGGACTTATACCGGGTGCCCCGGAGTTAGATGTAACATATGCAGATATTGATATCACGAACCACCTTGCAGCGAGCGGCAACGGGTTAGATGTGCTCAAGATTTCATTCGCAGCATTGCCTTGGGTACTGTCTGAGTATGCCCTGCTGCCATGTGGGGGAGCGCTTGGCCGTGGCTGCGGACCGCTTGTATTGACGAAAGAATCGGCTTCGCCCCCAGCTGACCCATCCAGCTTGTCTGGCCGCCGTGTCGCAGTACCCAGTGAACGATCTACAGCCTATCTATTGTTCCGGTTGTGGGCTGCACAGAATGTGCCAGGCGGGGTCGGAGAGATTGTCGTCATGCCGTTCCATCAGATCATGCCGGCCGTTCGCGATGGCCACATTGATGCAGGGCTAGTTATTCATGAAGCTCGCTTCACATATCCGTCTTACGGTCTCACGATGCTTGCCGATCTGGGCAAGTGGTGGGAAGCGGATACCGGCCTGCCGATTCCACTCGGTGCCATAATCGCTCGCCGCACGCTTGATGTGAACGCAATCGCCGGCTGGGCACGCGCATCAGTCGAATATGCATGGGCTCACCCGGAAGCATCACGTGAATACGTCCTAGCTCATGCACAGGAGATGTCGCCTGAAGTAACGGATGCCCATATTAACCTGTACGTGAATGAATTTACTAGAAACTTAGGTGAAGACGGCTATGCTGCAGTCGAAGCACTGCTTGGCCGCGCAGCGAAGGAAGGTCTCGTGCCTGCTTTCGATTTAGCCGCACTTCGCTTGTAGTCTATAGTGTGATTCGCGAACGCTAGGTATACTATACCATTACGAAGTAGAGCGCCCGCAAATTACGCGGGCGCTCTCTTTGCTTCTTTCGCTGCCGACAGTGATAGACACTTGGCTGATATATCGCTAGGCGCCTACGGGAGACAGCAGATGAATAAGTTCAAGTTAGGAAGACAATCTGTCCCTTCTATATACGCCCCCCTATCCAGTTGTCGACTCTTCGATCATATGCCCATTATGAAAGGATATGCTGTCCATTCGGCATGTCACCGCATACGATACAGCGAGTTTGCATATGCAAACGTTGGAAGCTTTTCATAGGCGGGTCGTGTATAATAGTTTATTGCTAAAGTAAGTAGGCAAATAGAAACGAGATTCTAGGAACAACACACTCCGAAGGAATCGCTCTCTTGCTGAAAACAACTACAGGAGTGAAAGTCCAATGGAAACATGGAAGAAAAATTTATGGATTCTATGGTTTGGTACATTCATCGTCTCATCAAGCTTTTCCATGGTCGTCCCATTCCTGCCGCTCTTCTTGATTCAAATTGGTGTAAAGGATCATATTGAGCTGTGGTCAGGGATTTTGTTCAGCAGCGTATTTTTCGCTGGTGCCATTTCTTCTCCGTTCTGGGGAGCGATTGGCGACAAGTATGGACGCAAGCCAATGATTATCCGGGCCGGAATTGTACTATTCGTAACTTATATTATGCTAGCCTTCGTTACGAATCAGTACCAGCTATTAACGATCCGTATATTGCAAGGCCTGTTGACAGGGTTCATCCCTGGATCGATTGCCCTTGTTGGCACAAGCACACCTGAAAAAAAGGTCGGCTATGCCTTGTCGATGATGGCAACCGCCACTGCAACCGGTACAATAATGGGACCGCTCCTCGGCGGCATCTTATCGAAGCTGTTCGACAGCCGTCTGACGTTCGCATGTGCAGGCATCTTGTGTTTGATTGCAACATTGCTCGTCATCTTCTGGGTAAAAGAAGAGAACTTCGTTCCAACGAAGGATAGCAGTTCGATCGTCAATACCATTCGGATCGCATCCGTAAATCGTCCGTTCATGATCGTACTTCTGCTGTCCCTATTGACCCAATTCTCGGTCATGACGATAGAGCCTGTTCTCCCCCTCTACATTGTAGAAATCGGGCATTCAGCGAAGGACGCCTCATTAGTAGCGGGGTTCGTATTCTCTCTTGTTGGCATAGCTAGTATTCTGTTCGCAGCAAGATGGGGTAAGCTTGCCGACCGCATCGGCTTCCAGAAGGTCCTTCTTATCGGCCTGCTCGCGGGCGGTATCGGTACGCTCGCTCAAATTCCGTTTCAAAATATATGGTGGTTCTCGATTATCCGCTTTACATATGGCATCTTCTTCTGCGCTGTGTTCCCAGCATTGAACGGACTCGTGGTGCGGACAACAGACAGTGATTTCCGTGGACGCGCCTTCAGCTTGAATCAGACCGCGAATCAATTTGGCGGAATGCTCGGCCCACTCGTTGGGGGAGCGATTAGTGGTGTGTTCTCCATCCACATGGTATTTTGGGTCACGGGTATATTGCTGCTTGCAACGATGGGGTTGGCGTTCTGGACGCAGCGTGGTGACCGCGTTCCAGTGAAGGCCGCAGGAACAAGCAAAGAGTTGTAATCATGTAATCCTCAGAAATTACAGGTTTACGTTGCGGAAGACTTATGAAGAGGTTACAATCATCGTTCTACAATAACAAGGGGCTGCATCGAACGTAATTTTTACATACGTCGGTGAGCCCCTTCTCTTTTTTATCGAGTGATCGTTGGAACATTACCGCTCTGAACATGTACCTACCAAGGGCTTGCTGACTACCTGCTGGTAATATCGCGTCAGCTGCTGAATATCCATAGGCATTCCGTCATGCAATCGGGAGCGTTCCGCAGCGAACGCCATCATGTGGCTCTGCACGGAGCCGCGCAGCACAGCCGATAGGTCGCTCCTATTGTGTGGCTGCGACGATACGAGACGGCAAAATTCATGCATCATGACCGTACAGCCTTCGCGCCCCTCATCATGGACATGCATCTCTTGTGAAGTATCATGAACAAAATCATATACTATGAATGTCTGCTTCTCTAGGTTACCGCGTATTTCCCCGCTCGTTCCTGATATTTGCACCATTCGCGAGCTGTCATGCGTGAAGGCTGACAAGGTAAAGGATGCCGTAGCTCCGTTGCGAAATTCCATATTGACCACCTGATGATCGACGACATCATTGTCACATTGGAAGACACACCGCCCATAAGGCGTCTCACGAATCACATCCCGAATATGCTCATCTGTTGGATCCTTCGTAAAATGCAGCGCACGACGACGACCTTCTCCCAAGTAATATCTCAAATCTGCATAACAGCATTCATTAACGTGCGGACAGCCATCTGTACAATAGAGCGGCGCATCTGCCGGCTTATTCTCCCGCCTGAAATGGAACAGCGAGCCGAAGGACGTCAGCCGCCTGCAATCCTGCTGCATGAGCCACAGAATAATATCTAAATCATGACATGACTTCGCTAAAATCATCGGACTAGACTCGCTCGTCTTACTCCAATGGCCACGTACATAACTGTGGGCCATGTGGGCGAAGCCGATATTTTCACATAACTGAATATTCACGATCCTCCCAATGCTGCCTGCATCGATCACCTGCTTGATAGAGGACCAGAATGGTGTGTAGCGCAGCACATAGCATACAAGAACGATCCGGTTGCACCGTCTCGCAGCTGCCTCAATCTCGACGCATTCCTCAGGCGAAGGCGAGATCGGCTTCTCCAACAACACGTGATAGCCCTGCTCCAGTGCCATCATCGTCGCTTCGTAATGCATGCGATCCTGCGTGCAGATCATCACCGCATCCGCATAGCGTGCCCCTTGCAGTGCTTCCTTCCAATCCGAAAATACATATTCCGCCTGAATATGATGCTCGCGCGCGAACACCGCCCGCCTCTCCTCGTCCGGTTCGGCAACCGCGACAATTTCTAATTCCTCTGGGAATTGCAAAGCATGCTGTGCGTATACATCTGCTCCTCGCACCCCTGCTCCTAGCAAGATGGCCTTCACACTCATCTCTCCGGCACCCTCCATTAAGCAATCATCTCGTTGTGATTGGGATATTTTTCTTTGTCTATAATTCTATAATCTAAAGCAAATATCCAATCGGAGCAATGCATTTCCCCACTCTATTTATGAACATCGTATGTCATGAAGACATCCTGCTCTTCCTCTACGAAGAAGCTAAGCTTGCTATCCTTCTGCATAACGCCAAGCCAGATTTGTCTGTCTCCGCTCGATTCTCTGCCTGCTGGATTCTGTCTCTGTCGAACGTGATGATTTCAAAATTCGCATCGTAGTCTCTCTGTCTTCTATAAATAGGAGCCCATGCGGCGGTTGAAGTGGCGTCGTAGGCCCTCTCCCAATAGATTGAAGGTGAGCACCGTGAACAAAATAGCGAGCGCGGGATAAAATACGAAAGTGAACTTGCTTAAATAAATATCCGCGCGCGTCTCTGCAAGCAAGGACACCCAGTTGGTGCTTGTATTCAAAAATTTCATGGTGAAGTAATCAACCTCGGCCCAATTGTGCGTCAAGAAAATACTCAACACACCTAATTGTCCAATAAGCAGCATGACCTTGCCCAAATCAATGCAAAAATTAATGACGATCTCTGGTACGAGCGACGGCATATAATAATTTCGAACCAGGCGCCATCCACTTAATCCAAGCGACTCTCCTGCTTCTACAAATAATTCGTGCGAGATATGGTTCGCTTGCTGCTGCACAATATGTGCCACTCGCCCCACCTCAAGCAAAGCGAGAATTGGGATTACCCATAGAATACGATTGCTCGAATATTGGATGAACGGCATACTCAGTAATAGAATAGCTGAGAAAATAACAGGCAGAAACGTGAATATCTGATTCAAGCTTGTTACCAGCCAATGAGCAACTCCCTTCTGCTTATACGCGAGCACGCCTAATGGCACTGCAATTATATAGCGCAGCAGAGCAATGAAGAAGACGATATAGACCGTCTCCTTGGTTCCTACCACGAGCTTGCTTAAGTTGTCGACGCCTTTCTTATCCGAGCCAAGCCAGTTCAGATCCGAAGCTTTGTAGGGAGGCAGCATGAGCTTGCCCTGCTCTGACCATCTATGCTTTTCGGGTGTAAGCGACTTGTCTATGAACGGCAATTCTGGACCAAGGTACATCACAAATAAAACCAAGGCGAGCATTGCCCCACCGATCCATAGTGTGTAGTTTTTCAATGAGGACACTCCTTTATCTCGATGTCGGCGCAATGGAACGCTTGGCCAGCAAGGCAATCCACTGAACTAGCACCACCATAATCGTAAAACAGCAAGCAATTCCGATAA
Source organism: Paenibacillus sp. KS1 (assembly GCF_001680695.1). Lineage (NCBI taxonomy): Bacteria > Bacillati > Bacillota > Bacilli > Caryophanales > Paenibacillaceae > Paenibacillus > Paenibacillus sp. KS1. Next base: position 13,133 of record NZ_MAIS01000017.1, read on the forward strand.
TGACACCCGGCTCATAATTCACTCCCGATCCGAAGCTAGTATCATAATCAATCGCTTGGAACAAACGGTGAGCTGCACCAGGATAACTCATTAAGTATTCGACCATTAGTAAATTAGACAGGGTGTATCCGAACAAGGAAGGCAGGTGGGATAAAATCGTTCCCATACTATTGCGGCCAACGTGCTTGTACAAAATCATTCGCTGCGCCACTCCCTTCGCTTTGGCAACCTGAATGTACATCTGTCCTTCCTGCGCCGCAATTGCAGCGCTCGTAATTCGTGCAATATACATAGCCGGATATACGGATACAAGTACAGATGGAATGAGGAAGGCATACCATTCTTTTTGCTCAAAGAAATGAATAAACGGCATGTATCGAATAACAAACCATTGAATGAGCAGCACGACCATGAAGTCGGGCACCGATTGAAACAACCAAGTCGTTCCGTTCCCGATCACATTCCACTTCGACTTGGACAGCTTATAGTCAACAATCCCTTTCAACAAGCCCAATATAAAACTTAATAGAAAGCCAATCACAATAATAGTTAGGCTGTTCCCCATCACTGTCAGCACCTCAGAACCTACAGCTTCCCCGTAACGAGTTACGCCTAAGGTATTGTCAACAAAGATACCGCGTATAAATCCTGTGATGTTCTCGGCATACTGCGACCAGCTGAAATGATACTTCGCTGTCATCTTGTAGCCTTCCATGCCGATGTCCAGCTTGCGTGGAAATAGGACAACGAGCATTATCATGATCAATGCAAAAAAGCTGAGGCATAGTGACTTCACCATATGCAGTACTAGATTCATAATTTCCTCCTGAGTGATTCTCTCGCGATCCATATGCTAGTGATACCATATCATTCCTGCAATGTGAAGACGATGCAATTCTTTTATGGTTATTTTATCCATCAAATAGATTGCTTCTATGATTGTTGCTTGCTTGGGTGATCATCTTCCCCTTCACATCATAAAAAAGCACATTCCCAAATGAACTGGAAATGTACTCTCTTCTACTAGTTCTATTCTATTGACCTCATGGTATAGGGGGGGCCAGACTTATTCATTGTTACTGTTCGTCCAGCGGGAGCTCCAGACGGAACGTGAATTTCCCCTCCTCATGCGTCATGCTGAGCTGACCACGATGCAGTCTTGCAATATGATAGGCAATAGATAGGCCGAGACCCGCCCCGGGGCTATCGTGTTGATCGTTACGAGAGGCTTCCGCCTTATAGAACCGCTCGAACAATCGCTGCTCCTGTTCCTTCGTAATAGGCTGCCCCCAGTTCTCTATTTCCAGCCATACTGTATCATTCTGCTCCCAGAGCCGCACCGTAATTTCTCCGGGCCTTACTGAGAACTTGTACGCATTCATTAGCAAGTTATCCATTGCTCGAACAAGCAGCTCTGCATCTGCCATTATCATTATCGCACGTTGGGAGGCATGGACAAGCCGAATCGTGAGCGACGCCTCTCTTGCCAACGGTTCAAATTCAACAAGCAATTGGCGCAACAGTCCGCTCAAATCAAGACGAGAGCGCTCGGTCTCCACTCGATTGTCAGCTAGTCTTGTATATTCGAACAAATCATTGATCAGCTGGCTAAGCTGTTCTGTCTTCCGGCATGCATTGTGAAGGTAGCGCAGCTGCTCTTCCTTGCTTGCTGCCTCCTCTTGTTGCAACAAGTTCAAGTATCCAATCAGACTCGTCAGCGGTGTGCGTAAATCATGCGAGACATTTGTAATAAGCTCCATCTTCATCTGCTCGGTAAGACGCTCCTTCTCTATCATCCGCTGCAACTGTTCCGCCATATGGTTAATAGAATCTGCGATAATACCGAGTTCATCCTGTCTATCCAAGGTTACACGGGATTGCAGATCCCCCTCGGCAATAGACATAATCCCCTCTGTCAATCTCTTCAAATCTCGTAGTAAACCGCGTGTAAAGAGAAAGAAGTATGCAAGGTATAGAAATAGAAACACTAATGGACTGACACCGTGACCTATTAAATAGGACGATACCGTATCCATGAGCGCCATTGTAATAAAGGTACAAAACAAACTGAGAAGCGCAAACCAGAACAAACGTCCTCGGATGTTATGCTTCCCATGCAGCATCGACCATATCCTTCTACTCAATCCGATACCCCACTCCCCATACGGTCTTAATATATTGAGGCTCTCTAGGATTCTCTTCGATTTTTTCTCGAATATTGCGGATGTGCACCATCACCGTATTGTCTGTGATAAATTTGTCTTCCTTCCAGACCAGTTCAATAAGCTTATCAATGCTGAATACATGTCCCCGCCGCCGTGCCAGCCGCTCCAATATCGAGAATTCAGTAGGGGTGAGCAGCACTTCCTTCCCTCGGACAATAACGAGATGCCGTTCCGGATATATGCATAAATCCTTTATTTCGATAAACGTTTCATCTGAAATCGGGGGCACCTGCATGATGCGTTCTTCTTGTCCCGCGAAGGATTGTCTGCGCAATTGAGCCTTTACCCTCGCCAGAAGCTCCATCGGATGAAATGGCTTGGCGATATAATCATCCGCGCCTGTATGAAGTCCCGTGATCTTATCCAGACTCTCTCCTTTGGCGGAGAGCATGATAATCGGCACCTTCGTATGTTGACGAATAGCCATGCATGCCTGCATACCATCCATATTCGGCATCATCACGTCAAGAATTATAAGATCAATGGTTTCTTGCTGTATCAGCTCCAATGCTTGAACTCCATCTACTGCCTCGAACACGGTATAGCCTTCATTGTGCAAGTAAATGCGGAGCACATCTCGTATGTCCGTATCATCATCTGTTACTAATATCCGTTGACTCATCCCATCCTTACTCTCCTTTCTGTAGAGCAAGTATATAGCTTAAGAGAAGTGTATGAACAATCCAATTAAAAAAGAAATGATATTCAACTGCTAAAGGGATCGAGAGTCGAAGGCCGAATACCCGATTACTGTAACCCGCTCCCTTTCCGGCATACATATACAAAGGCTGGTGGAACATTCAGAAACACAAAATGAATATTCTCGATATCAAAATAGCGAGCCAAATGCGGCTTCATTTGTTGAGAGTATTGAAAGGCAACGAATAAACCTCCCGGCTTAAGCGATGCGAAAATTTCCTCGATCAGATGATCACGCAACTGTTGCGGAAAGTTGAAGAATGGCAGCCCGCTCAGCACACAATCCAACTGCTCCCTACTTTCATCCCCCAATATCTTGCCTAGCTCACCAGCATCCGGATAAGCAGCGTATTCGGGATAGTTATCCTGCAAACGCGCCAGCAACAATGGATCCTTCTCGAACAAGATCACTCTGGCCGTATCCCGCTTAACCGTATCGATAAATCTGGTAATGGCCCCTGTTCCCGCGCCTAATTCGGCAACATGCTGCACCTCTTGCCAGTCCACAGCATCCATCATGCGCTGCGCGAGAAATCGTGAGCTTGGCGTAATGCTCCCTATCTGTTTGGGCGTTCGAAAAAATGTATTTAAGAACAGTAGCTTTTCCCGAAACATGTTCACACTCATTTGACGTCTCCCTTTCGCTCGTAACCTTGGTTGTTATTATCATATCCAACATGTCTTGGGATCATAGGGAGTTTGCTCTGAATGAGTTCTTAATGAGTTCTGAAGAATTTCTGAAGGGATAGATTCCGCGGATAAAAAATCTCCTGTTGTTTATATATCAACATTTTACAACCTGGAAACATTTTGATAAACCCTTGAAATATATTCCTCCTTAATTAGAGCATCGCAACAATACTAAAACAAATAAGCCCTTATCACCCTCGCGAGGATGGTAAGGACTTCAACTTTCAACTTATTTCGAGAGAAGGGCATGAACTTCCTACCTTCATGCGCTGCTGTCGCTCAGATTTATATCATTCAGCTATGTGCCGAACCGCTTGCGATACCCGCACTTGCGGCACAGCTCCTCCACAGCTTCTCTGCGGGAGAATCCGTAGAACAAGTTGTTCGCTCGCTCGCTTTCTACAATATCCGAGAATGAGTCACGGTTCACATTGCCGAGATTAATAACCCCTTCGCCATCCAAGCAGCACGGTACAACGGTTCCGTCCACGAGTATCGCAGCTTGGGAACGAAGCGCATGGCAGAAGCCTTTGCCCTCATCCTCCGGAGCGCTCAAGCTTGGCCATTCAAATTCATGGTCTTGATTCAAATAAACACGATCCGCAATCTTAACACCGCTGCCCGGAACGATCTTCTCTTCAATTCGATAGTCCAAATTGAATTCTTTTTCAATAATTTCAAGCGTCTCGCGGTTGCGATTACGCTCCATGTTCGTTTTATTATCCTGCGTCAAATTCCATAGTCGGAACGAGAAGATAACCTTATGCTCTTCAGCTTCACGCACGAACTCCAAAATATCAGCAAGATACTTATCACGGTTCTCCGAGCCAATATGACCATCGAAGCTATGAAGCGAGAAGTTCATCTGACGCAACGCTGGCTTGCCCAGCAGCTTATGCTTGTTCTTGCGTATAAGTGTACCGTTCGTTGTAATGTTGACCTTGAAGCCCTTCTCATGGGCTGCATCTAATAATTCATCGATCTTCGGATGGAGCAAGGGCTCCCCTTTGACATGCAAATAAATATGATTCGTATGCGGCTTAATCTCATCTAGAATATGATTGAATGCATCCAGCTTCATGAAGTTTGCCTTGCGTTCTGTCGGCGGACAGAACGTACAAGCCAAGTTGCATACACTGGTCAGCTCTATATATACTTTTTTGAACGTTTTCAAGATTGTTCCCCATTCTATTGTAGTAGTTCCGTACTGTCCTCACCCTCTACTATGCACGAAAACGTCCCTGCATTCAACTTAATCTGGGGCGGAACATACAGGAACTAGTACGGCAGAGCAGAATTCCATCACCGAAAACGATGGATTGTAGCGAAGAATAGGGGGTAACGTACACACGTCACATGTGAATATCGATTGCTTGATGGGTTGATCGGAGTGCATCCTGTTGTCGATCTTGAGGTATATCATTAATTAGTTCTTCCGTAGTTGGATTGCCTTCGTTCCCTTTAACAGCTTGATTGATCTCATCTATGGAGCTTCCGATTTTCTCATCTACAGCAGAGATTTTCGCTTGTACTGCAGCTCCCTGTTCATTCTTCTTCTTAATGACTGTTCGTTCTGCATTCTCATGCATAGAAGCTTTGCCTGAATCCCCCGCACCATCGTCTTCATGCTTCAATCTATCCTGCTTTACTTCTGAATGTATAGTTGCTGCTTCACGATTTAATTTGCTGCGGACACTCGTTATTTTTCCAAGGTTGTTATAGAGGGTGTGGGCTGTCAGAAGATGATCGATGGAGGGATCCGTGGTCATTGAGGTTCCTGTTTTCGTCTGGTTAGATGTTGGTTGATTTGATGCAGAATCCGACTTGCGCTCCTCTTGCTCCAACTTCGATTTCACTTCTGCAATTTTTTCGTTGAGCAGGTTCTTCTGTTTCATTAGAGACTGTATCTCCGTATCTCTTGTGGAGTTAGGCATCATTCGATACGTATTACTGCTAGGCGCCCTTTGAATGGTGTTCATACAACCAGCTCCTTATGGTGGGTATTTTTGGGAGATTATATCTGTTATATCGGCTTTGAAATGGCTTTGGTTAAGAGCTGCTGCATTTATTTCTACTTTTCGCATTATCAAAAAAGAGGCCCTTCAAGAGGACCTCGTCTTCACCATTCGTTTATGATTTACTTATACACTTGAGTTCGATCATCGGAGAGTTCTTCAATCGTTATGTAATCAAAATGCGCCTCATACCCTTCACCTTGCGGACTGCATGCATAGATGCCCACTTGAATGGGCTTCGACTCCTGCTCGAACAAATGTGTCATGCGAAGCTGCTTCCAAGCGGAACCATCCAGCGAGTAATCGACATAAAAGTCGTTGCCAATTCGGGAAATACGGAAGTAGACCGGAGCATCCCCATTATCCACTTCTTGTGTCGACCAATCGGAATACCCATGGTTCGTGACGACTGCGCCGAGCTTATTGCTGGCATCCGGAATATATTCTATTGATGTTTTGAGCCAAGTGTCCGGCGAGTATCTAACCATTAAGCCCGCTTGGTCATAACGGTGGACAGGATAGGAATATACCTTGGTCGTCAGCCTAAAGTTCCCCTCAATTTCTGTGTATAGAAAATGTCCGTTATCGACTTCAAAGCCATAATGTGTCTTTTTCCAGTAATCGGTTTCTTTGGCGGTGCGAACAATGAGTTTTGCAGATTCTTGATTGATCTCCCACGCTCGAGGCGGCGAGTACCACATCAAGTTCGTGTTCAATTGTTCATGTTCAAAATTTTCATGCAGTCGAATTGAATTGCTCATCTGAATTGCCTCCATGTCGTAGTCTCTATTCCATCATAGGTGGAATCATCCCTACTGTACAGGGCGCAATTAAGATTACGGTGCATCTCCTACGTTATGAAGTGACCTGCGGAGAGTCCTGTTCCAAAATAATGCCATTCAATACAAGTCGAACAGGAGCACTAATCGTATCCCCAACCGGACATGTACGCTCAATGAACTGCACGAATTGTTCGATCTGCTCATAGGAAGCATTGCTCTTCACATGGATGTTGTAGCGAATTTCAGAATAGCCTCGGCGCACGTCAGATTTGTTCATGAAGCCATCTGTATCCAAATCCCCCTCAAGCTCCACCCAAAATTGCTCCAGCTGAATATTGAATTTACGGGCATATGCTCTTGCCACGATGGACTGGCAGGCGCCTAACGCACACAGTACGACTTCAACCGGATTCATTGCCGTATCCGTACCGCCCAGCGATTTCGGCTCGTCAATCGTAATCTCGAAATTCCGTGATCTCGCCTTTACAACCATTCCCTCTTGCAGATGTGCAGAAGCAGTAAATGTTTCAAGTGGCATTCATATAACCTCGCCTTCCTATTTTAACCAACATTATATCACAGTTAAAAAATATGAATAGTAAGAATGTTCTCTTGCTTCCAAGAAAAGAAGGGAGACCGCAGCTTTCTGCAATCTCCCTACAATGGTCAAGCCGCAAACGAAGCATCCTTTATTTCAATGACCACACCTGTGTAACCCAATCTGCATAAAAGTCGGGCTCATGAGATACCAGCAGCACTGAACCAGTGTAGCTGCGCAGTGCCTCTATAAGGGCCTCCTTCGCCCGAGTATCCAAGTGATTCGTCGGTTCATCCAACACGAGCACATTGCTGTCCGTCAGCATCAATTCGCATAATCGTACCTTAGCCTGCTCTCCGCCGCTTAGCGAGCTGAGCGGCTGCCGAATATGCTCCTCCGTCAACCCAGTCATCGCAAGCAGCTTGCGTATCTGCTGATGTGTCATGTCTGTACGGAATGCGCATAATTGATCAAGCGCGGAATCGTCGGATACGAACAGCTCTTGGGCAAAATAAGCGACCTTCACCCGCTCTCCTTGACGAACATTGCCATGCAATGGGGGTAATTCTCCAAGCAGCGTCTTAAGCAGCGTTGTCTTGCCAACCCCATTATGACCGACAATCGCAATCTTCTCTCCTCGTTTCATCAACAGATTCAGAGGCGAGCATAGCGGCTTCGCATAGCCGATTTGCAGCTGTTCAGCCCTCATAATTCTACCTTCAGGCTCCACATGAACTTGGAAGGAAAATCGCGGCTTCGCACCCGAAGTTGGGCGATCAATCCGCGTCATGCGTTCGAGCATCTTCTCGCGGCTCTTGGCCTGCTTCGCCTTGCGAATCTTATTTTTCTGGACAAAATCTTCAAGTCGGGCAATTTCCTTCTGTTGTCGGCTGTACGCTTCGTGCTGCTGCAAATTATTAAGCTCGTATGCGCTGCGGAATGCCTCATAGTTGCCTACATAACGCTTAATATTCTGGTGTTCGACGTGGAAGATCGACGTGGCAATTTCATTTAAGAAAGAATTATCATGGGAAATGACCAAGAAGGCTTGCTTATACCCCTTTAAATAGCCCTTCAGCCAATCAATGTGCACCTCATCCAAATAGTTCGTCGGTTCATCCAGCAGGAGAACATGGGTCTCTTTCCAAGAGCAATCTTCCTAGAAGCAGCTTCGTGCGTTGACCTCCGCTCAGCTTCTCGACATCTCGATCCAGACCAATATCAAGCAGCCCTAAGCCTGCGGCGATCTGTTCCAGCTTTACTTCAATCTCATAAAATCCTGAATGCTCCAGTCGATGCTGAAGCTCCCCATACTTGGCAAGCCATAACTCCAGATTGTCAGCATCTTCGGCCATTTTGTGTGCCAGCTCCATCAAGTTCTGTTCCATGGCATAGAGGTGGCCAAATGCCCCGCGCAAATAATCGAGCACGGTCATCCCAGGCTGCAGATCAATATGCTGCTGCAAATAACCTACCTTCACATGAGGCAGCCACTCCACCTTCCCTGCATCCGGCAATAGCTCACCGGACAGGATGCGCAGCAATGTTGACTTGCCCGCTCCGTTGCTGCCTACAATTCCGGTATGCTCCCCCGGTAGCAAGCGAAAGCTAATATCGAGAAATACTCGTTTATCTCCATAAAAATGGGTTACTTCTTCTACAGATAACATACTCATGTCATTCTCTCCTTTGCATGTGCGTAAATGATGCTCAACGCCAAGCGAGAGAACAGCTTCATAAAGAAAGTATTTGCTTGTGTGTATGAAAAAAAGGGCAAGGCGAACGAATCGCCTTGCCCTATACAAATAGCCCATAATAGGTAGTTCAATTTATCCTTAGTGCTGCTGACCAATACGAACAGACCGTGTCTGTTGGTTCCGCTTGGTTCTGCACCCAAAGTTCATGAACGCGTACTTGTATATGAAAAAAGGAATCGGTTCTTTATCCACTGTTCTTCGATTGGCGTTAAGCTAAAAATGGGCAGACTTCTCCCGTCTTAAGCCAATTTCCGTTGAAGAACAGTTGACAATACCGCCATCCCCTTTCTAATCCTCATCATAAAATGGTATTACGAGGAAAATGATACACGATCATAGCTTGTCCTGTCAAGAATATGCAATACCGCCGTTCATTACTGTATTGATTTGGTATGATATCGATGCGGGAGTGTTGGATATGCCGCATTCTTGGACGGGTTTGTACCTTAGGTTCATTTGGTTCGCAAAATCGGATTGTATGAATGCTTTGCCACAATTCTTAACATAAAATGTTGCGAATTGTTGATAGATTTCCACCTTGGTTCTTCTATATATTTAACGTATATGGAGATGAAAAATATGATTGGTATGAATATTCGTATGTTGCGTAAAAAGCATAAATTCAGTCAGGAGCAATTAGCTGAGAAGGTAAACGTATCACGACAGACCGTAGCAAAGTGGGAAAACGGGGATGCCTTGCCCGATATTTTTAAATGCAAGATACTCGCTGAACTTTTTCAAGTAACCCTGGATCAATTATCCCGTGATATGAGTGAAGAAGCGGCGAATCAGCTCGCTCCCAAGGGGAAGCAGTTCTTTGGTGTTGTGAAGGTAGGAGATCGGGGACAGATTGTAATTCCCAAACAGGCACGCGAAATGTATCAGATACAAGCTGGTGATAAGCTGATTGTCTTGGGGGAAGATGCGACAAAAGGGATTGCCCTCTTAAAAAGCAATCATTTCATGGAATTTGTAGAGATGATCCAAAAAGCGGAGCGGGAGGTAGATGAATCAGAATGAGCAAAATTGTATTTTTTTCGATACCCGCACATGGTCATACTAATCCAACCATTCCGGTGGTTGCCGAATTAGTCAATAGAGGCCATCAAGTTTGGTACTATTCCTTTCTAGAATTTCAGGGGAAAATAGAAGGTGCTGGTGCTGCATTCATTGCTTGTGATGAGTTCTTGCCCCAGCTTTCACAAAAGGAATTGGATCGCAAGGTTGGCAAAGATTTTACAGCATTAATTGAGATGGTTGCCGATACGACCATTGCTTTGGATGAGGAGGTATGTCAGGAATTAAGGGAAATTCAGCCGGATTGTATTGTATCTGACTCTATATGCTTTTGGGGAAAATTATTTGCTAAAAAACTAGAAATTCCATATGTTTGTTCGACTACTACCTTTGCTTTTAATCAGTACACCGCGAAACTGATGAAGCGTGGTTTCATCGATGTATGGAGGATGATCGTGGGTTTGCCCCGAATGAACAGAAAAATTCAGTTGTTAAAGAATCATGGGTATGAAATTGAGAATGTTGTATCGATTGTTCAAAATAATAATGAAACAGACACCATTGTCTATACCTCGAAAGAATTCCAGCCGATGGCGGATACCTTTTCTGAGCGATATGCTTTTGTCGGACCATCCATCAGACAGTCTCCGCCGATACAGATTAATAAAAAAGATAGAAAACTAATCTACATTTCACTTGGGACTATACTGAATCAAAATCAAGATTTTTACCAAAACATGATCCAGGCATTTGCAGATACGGACTATGATGTTGTGATGTCGGTTGGTGAAAAAACGGAGATTTCTTCTCTTGGCAATTTACCAGGGAATTTCACAGTGAAAAATGTCGTAGATCAAATATCGGTATTGCAAACAGCCGATGTATTTATTACCCATTGTGGCATGAATAGTGTGAATGAAAGCCTGTATTTTGGAGTTCCAATGGTTTTATTTCCGCAACATAGCGAACAAGGATTAGTGGCTGATCGGGTTGCTCAACTGGGTGCAGGTTTAAAGTTGAAAGGAAAGAAGCCAAAATATTTGGCAGCAGCGGTATCTGAGGTGTTGACGAATCGGACATATCAGGAAAATGCGCAAAAACTGTCAGAAACATTTCAGAATGCTGGTGGTGCAGTAGAAGCGGCCAATGTGATTTTAACTAAAATTCGAGCGAAGTCTTAGTGGTATCTGATAATTTCGTATTGAACTATATACAAAAAACATAAAGAACTCCCGCGGTATAGATATCACGGGAGTTTGTCTTCAATCTAACTGAATCCAATGGAAATAGCCTTAGAAATATGGTCTCGACAATCGAAATCGTATCCTATTGAGCGTTGTCGATTACGTCCATCGGCACTTTGATTTCGGCCACTCCGTTATGCTTCGTAATTGTGCTCGTCACCTTCATGCTGATCGAAACCTTCTGTCCGTTCTCTTCCCCTTCGAGCACAAGTGTAAAGCCGCTCTTCGTCGGGAAGTAGGTTTCCTTATTCACACCATATGTCATGGTAAGCGTCTTAACATTCATCTTGCCAAGCGCTTCCGCAGCTTCTTCACCAGATGACTCGGACAACAGCGTCTTCGCCAACTCCTTGCCTTTATCGCCAGACATATCCGTAGTCATGAGGTATTCGTTACCTTCCACGGTAATCTTCGAATCTTTCTCTAACGGCTTGAATTTATCGAGATTTTGCGTCAAGCTCATTTGGCTTTTAATGTTCGTTTCCCACTGGCTCTTCAACTCATCCGGAACTTTCGCCCATTCGCCATTGACCTGAGAGTATGCTCCTTCTTTGGTGAAGTATTGTTTAATCGTTTGGTTCGTTTGGTCTGACACAATTGACGTATCTTGATAGAAACCAAGCGGTTCCTTTGTAAAGTCAGTTTTGATTTTAATATCCGATTTTTCTTCTTTGCTGCTGTCGCCTTGAATCCCATTCACTTGCTCAACATGGACATCCATTGAATAGCTCTTCAATGTTTTATCCGCATCCGTAGCCTTTTGAATCAATTCTCCTGCCGTAGGTGTTGCGTTGCCGCATGCTGTAATGCCTAGTACTACCATGATCGCTACGAGTGCTGCCGTCCACTTCTTCAAAACCGTCTGCCTCCCAAAATTAGTATGCTCCCTCATAGTAACCAATATCGATAGACAGACAAAGTGAACGTAGCCCTATTCCGAAACAGAAATTAGTAGAATAGAACTATTAATGCCATAAAAAAACCGCCAAATCCGTAGATTCGACGGTCTAGGCTATACATTGCGATTACTTAGCGCTGTCCAATACTTCTTGTGGCACCTTGATTTCGCCAATCTCGTTATGCTTCGAGAATGTGCTTGTCATAACCATATTGAGTTCAACTTTCTGACCTTGCTCTTCGACTTCCATAGACATGTCCACATCGGATATTGTTGGTTGGTATGACTCCTTGTTGACACCAAACTTCATCTTAATGCTTTTAATCTTCATTTGCTCAATCATTGCTTCCATTTGAGGATTACTGTTAGAACCAGATTGGGTCATCAACGACTTCGCCAGTTCCTTCATCCCGTCACCGGACAAGTCCGCCGTCAAGATATAGTTAGTACCTTCTTCGGATACCTTCGAATCTTTCGCTATCGATTTGAAGCGTTCCAGGGACTGCTCTGGGCTTGCCCCTTTCTCCGCACCTTCAAGAATTTGTGCCTTCATGTCATCCGGCATCTTCGTCCATTGCCCGTTCACTTGTGAATAAATGCCGTCCTTCGAAATATACTGAACGACTTTTTGCTCACCTTGACCCGCTACGTTCATTGTCATTTCTTGATACAGATTGAAAGGCTCTTTAGTCATGTCGCTTTTCAGTTTTATTTCCGTATTTTGCTCTTGCTTCTGTTCACCTTGGCTGATTGTAAGATCCTGCTTCACTTGGCTGTCCATAGAGAAATTCTTGAGCGACTTGCTTGCATCAATTGATTTTTGAATAAGTTCATCGACAGATGGAACCTGAGCATCCTTTTTCTCTGTCTCAGTTGTCGTCTGTGCTGTAGAAGAGCTGTTTGCTCCAGCAGTGTCTTTTTTATCTCCACAAGCCGTCATGCTTACTACTAATATTGCCCCCAACAATAGTGCAACCCATTTTTTCAAAACTTTTTCCCCCTAAATGTTAGTATACTTACTCATATTAACCAATTCATACGTCTCTGTAACAGGGATTTTAGAACTAAATCATGTGTCAAATTGATGAAGGAACTAGATATTTAGTCCCATTCTCTGTATATTTATCATTTTTAGTTCTACCGTCTATAATCATATATATAGATACATTCTCGGAGGAATCATACATTGAAAAATCTACTCGTTACCGGCTACCGAGCTCACGAACTCGGCATTTTTAACAATAAACATCAGGGAGTTCCCTATATACGCAAAGCGATAGAATCTCGCCTTATTCCGCTAATTGAAGAAGGATTAGAATGGGTCATCACACCTGGCCAGTATGGAGTCGATTTATGGGCTTGCGAAGCTGCTATCTCGCTGAAACAACAATATCCGCAGTTGAAATGTTCCATTATTACGGCGTACGCCAATCCTGAAGCACAGTGGAGCGAGGAGAAGCAAACCTATTTCGAAGAAATTATGCACGGAATCGATTACTATGGCACGGTGAGTAATGCTCCCTACAGTGGCAAATGGCAATTCATCGCAAGGGACGAGCTGCTGTTCCGCAAGACAGATGGCATTCTGCTCGTCTATGATGAGGATTCGGGAGAGGCAAGTCCGAAGTTTACGAAGGAACGCGCCTTGAAGAAGCAAGAGGAAGAAGGCTATATCTATATCAATATCGGAGCAGAGGAAATTCAAGCGATTGCAGATGAGGAGCAAAGCAACATGTTCTTCGAGTGAAAAATAATTGTTTTGAATAAAATTCGCTTGGTCTAGTGAAAACGGATATGTATCAAGTATGTAAGGGAGCAGGGGCTTCAGTTAATCGTTCCAAAAAAGTAATAGGTCGACTCTATAAAACCAGCGGTAGCTTTGTGTTGTAAAATAGTACACTGCCGCTGGTTCATTGAATGAATACAGCCATTAGTTCAATCATTTTGCATCATAAATTCCTCTAATGTTATCCTCATTAGTTGAGTATCTTTATATTCTCCATCAAACAATTCTCTTTCATGTAGTACTTTTATCTTGTTAAATCCACATTTTTCATAGCTCTTGATTGCTCTGACATTCACGATTTGTGGATCTATGTAAATATCCTCAACTCCTCGCTCGGTAAATAAATACCGAATGATAAGTTTCAATGCCAGAGTTCCGATTCCCTTATCCCAAAACTCAGTCTCCCCTATAAATATATCTAGTCCGAATTGCGGTTGATCAGGCTTTGCTCCATATTCATGAATTTCATCCTGTTGTAACGGATAGAACTGTAAATATCCTATAGAGGTATTATTAAATTCAATAATACACGGGGTGACATAATGCTCTCCTCTTGCCCGTGCCCCATATTTTCCTATAATCTGTTCCCATGTAAATCTGGTCCTTGATCCTTCAATAAAACTTAGGATTTTTTTATCATTCAGCCATTTATATAACAAAACAAAGTCTTCATCAGCATAAGACATTTTTCTAATCGATACCTGACCATCCGAAGCAAGCATTACGTCTTCCCCCTCTAATGGTTTATTTTGTTAAATCCCATCAGCTAACATCTTGCGATATCTTTTTCATCTCAGTAATTTTGAGGAATAGCAGAATACAAGAACCCTGTTGCTGAAAGTAGTTTTGTTCTGTTTTTGTCGCTCCGCCACATTATTTCCCGGAAAATGTTGCACCACGCTCATTCCCACACGTTCCACTTAAACCAAACTAGATTCAAGCCTCAAGCTTTTCCCAATATTCGATCTATTGCAGGCTTCGTAAAGCAGGCCAATTGCTCGGGCAGCTCGTCTAGGGAAAACCAACGCATATCTTTAATTGCTCCATCTGCCTCATTATTGCGTGCTTCTCCTCCCTGTACTGTCGTATCGTAGATGAGGGACACCCAGTGTTCATCATTTTCGGGACGGATCGTTTCCGCTGTACATATCAATTGGGTCACCGTTATATCAAGGTTAACTTCCTCTTTCACCTCACGGATAACGCATTCCTCTAACGATTCGTACATATCCAGCTTGCCGCCAGGAATGCTCCATGTTCCTTTTTCCGGATTCCGGTTGCGCTTGACCAACAGAATTTCGTCATTGTGATTGCGAATTACCGCTCCAACACCTAATTTCGGGATTGCTATTGTATGATTTGTAACTGTCATTGCCAATCACTCCTTAATCGAATATTCACCATCATTAGACTATTTAGGTCATGCAATGGTTTCACAAAAAGAGGAGTTGCGCATTGAGCGCACTCCTCCATTTCTATCGATATCCAGCCTTACTTGAACCAGCCCTTCTCCTTAAACCGCGTAATCGCCTCGATGCGATTGCCAACATTAAGCTTGTCGAGAATAACTGAAATATAGTTGCGCACGGTTCCTGTCGTGATATACAGCTCAGAGGCAATTTCCTTCGTATTCTTGCCGTCTGCAATCAGACAAAGCACTTCCTTCTCCCGCTCTGTCAGCGGATTCTCCTCCGAGTATGCTTCATCTACCAGTTCAGAAGCATAGATCCGTCTGCCTGCCATAATGCTTCGGATTGAATCTGCCAGTTCCTCGCTCGGGCTGTCCTTGAGCAGATATCCATTCGCGCCTGCCTTCACGGCTCTCTCGAAATATCCCGGACGGGCAAAGGTCGTCAGGATCACAACCTTGCAGCCTGCGCCCTTCAGTTCCTCAGCAGCATCCAACCCGCTCTTTCCTGGCATCTCAATATCCATCAGGCATATATCTGGATTGTGCTCATGAACGAGCTTTACAGCCTCATCCCCATTGCTTGCCCGCCCGACAACACTCATATCCTCTTCCAAATCCAGCAGAGACGCCAGCGCTCCAAGCAGCATCCGCTGATCTTCCGCAATGACAATACGTATCACGTCCCCACCTCCTTAATTGGCTGCTTCGTCACGATCGGCACTTGTATGATGATGGCCGTACCTTGATCACATACAATGTCCATACTTGCGTTAATGAACTCAAGCCGTTCCTTCATTCCAAGCAAGCCATTGCCTGTCGACTGAAGGCTGGTGTCCATTCCAACACCGTTATCCTGCACCTTAACCTTAAGTTCTGCTTGCGAAGATTCAAATTGAATCGAACAGGACGTCGCATTGCTATGCTTCACAATGTTTGTAACCGCTTCTTTTAGACACATACTGAGCACATTCTCATAAAGAAGCGAGATATTCGCAGGCTTGCCGCCTTCTAGGCTAAACTCAATTTGAGCCGCCTTCAAAATTTGCTTGATGCGAAACAGCTCATCCTCCAGCCGCGTTCCCCTCATTTGTGTCACCAGTTCCCGCACTTCCTTCAAGGCCGTTCTCGCTGTCTGCCGCACATCATTGATTTCTGCTTGGGCACGTCCGGGATTCTTATGAATAAGCTTGCCTGCAAGATCACTCTTCAGGCCGATGAGCGACAACTTCTGACCAAGCGTATCATGCAAATCACGGGCAATGCGGTGTCGCTCCTGCAGCTTCACCAGATCCGCAATCCGCTTGTTGGCATCCTCCAGCTCTCCTTGCAGCTTATCTCGCTTGTTGCGATTATAAGTCGTTACTGGGAGCAGGATAACTCCGATCATGCTGACAAGAACGAATGGCAGCTGCGTGATGAGCACCGGATTCTTCGTTACAAATCCATAGTTGATCGTCACAATCGTACTAATCAAGTGGATGGTATATAACGTAATAAAGCCGATTTTGTGCTGAATATTACCGATAAAGAACGCCAGAAACAATGCAAAGTATACATATCCGAACAGTACCGTCATTGTAATGGAAATAATCACTTGGAAGGAGGTCCAAAAGTAGACCCACCATCCCTTCGATACAAACGACAACACATAGCAGCCGAAAAACGCCAGTATCATGACTACGCCAATACCAACTTCGTATGGCGAAGAGGCCCGAAATATAAAGTAAAAAGGAAGGATATAAAAGACAACCCACACGTACGGGCTCAATCCCGTACTCCTGTGAAATATGTGATACCACTTCTGCATGGTTGTCTTCCTCCTTCCTCTTGCCATATTTAATTGTATCTTACCATAATGATGCCAAGCCGTGCTCATTATTCCCCTTGAATCCCCGCTCTTGGCGGCTTGTAAGAGCTTCTAATGCGGCCTGACTTCTGCAGCAGCATCTGCTTGTGTTCCTTGAAGCTAACGAAGACCTTTCTCTCTTCATCCCATAGTCGGAATCGGAGCGATTTCAGGCTCGTACGCAAGGTGATCGTCGTTGCCTTCTGCAGCGGAATGGACGCATCATGCGCCTTCTCCAAATTGTAGTTCGGCACCTTCGGACTAAGATGATGCACATGATGGAAGCCGATATTGCCGGTAATCCACTGCAGCAACTTCGGCAGCTTGTAATAGGAGCTTCCTTCTACCGCCGCCTTCACGTAGCTCCATTCATCCTCATGCTCGAAGTACGTCTCCTCGAATTGATGCTGCACATAGAACAGCCAGATGCCGAGCATGCCCGACAATAAGAAGATTGGCCCTTGGATCATCAGAAATGCCTGCCAACCAATGGCCCAACACAGCAATGCATATAACACTACAATTCCAATATTCGTAATGTGCGTATTCACTCGTTCCTTACGCTTCGCACCTTTAACATTGAAGCGATACGTAATAAGGAAGATGGCGATCGGCCCGATACAGAGCATGACCACTGGATTGCGGTATACACGATAAGCTAGACGTGTCCACCAGGAAGCCTCCTCGTATTCCTCAACCGTCAGCACCCACATGTCGCCAATTCCCCGCTTGTCTAGGTTGCTGCTTGTGGCATGATGGATAGAGTGACTGTTCTTCCATTGCTGGTAAGGTACAAGGGTGATCACCCCTGTAATCGTTCCCAGAATATCGTTTGCCTTCCGGCTCTTAAAAAAGGATTGGTGACAGCAGTCATGAAATATAATAAATGTCCGAATGACGAAGCCGGACGCCATGACCATGAACACGAGTGATAGCCAATAGGATACCGTAAGACTCGCATAAGCGGCATACCACAGAACCAAAAGCGGTAAAATCGTATTGCATATTTGTCGAATGCTCGATCGCATATCGATCTGTTCATAAGGCGCTACTTCCTTCTTCAAGCTAGTAAGCTTCGAATCGGCCATCTTGTCAGTTCCCCCTAAATTGTTAACGAACATAGGTGATATCGCATGAACCCATACTTAATTATCTTAAGTATAGAGAATCCGTGTCATCCGCAGTAGTCATAAACGTCAGATAAGGGACATGATAAATGTCATATATGTCACGTTAAAACAGGCAAACATAGGCGCGCCGATCCGCAAACAAATAAGCAGCCTGCTGAAATAGGTCAGCAGGCTGCTTGTTACTTCTTATTTATGAAGCGCGAATCGGATTGCGCGTCCGATCAAGCCGGGAAGCACCGATAAATGCCCTTCGCCGGGGAAGACGTGAAAATCCACGGACAAGCCGTTCTCCTCCAGCTGCTTCAAGCGCTGGTACATCTCCTCCGCATTATGCAGCATCCGATTCGGGTGTGAGGCTTCCTCTTCCCCGACGGTCATGAGCAGCCGCACTGGGGTTGGATCAGGCTCTACAGTTCGGTTTGCCGTAAATGCCTTCTCCGCCTCCAGCACGCAGCGATTGCTCCACCAGATGGAGGGGCTGCCCGCAATATAAGTCTGGAACAGATCAGGCTTCGTGAACATCGTATTCAGCGTGAATAAGCCACCGAGTGAATGACCGAACAAAGCCTGCTTCGAACGATCTATCGGATACGCCTCTTCGATTGCTGGCTTCAGCTCTTCCTCGATGAAGCGAAGGAAGTTGTCGCCGCCTCCCGTTGGCGGCCATTCCTCCCCGCCCGGTCTTGGCGGCAAGGATGCACGATCCGTTGGAGGTGTCAGTTCATAGAAGCGATCCACAGGAAAGTTTCCTTCCGTCAAATAACCAATCCCTACAACAACCAGAGGGCCGAAGCCGCGAATGCCTCGCCCCTTCAACACGCGAGCCGACTCCGCGCAAAGAGGAAATAACGCGTTGCCGTCGAGCACATACAGAACCGGGTACCCCTCCGAAGGAGCTTCGCCCTCGGGAACACTAACACTAATTCGATAATCTCGGTTCGTATGCGTGGATACCGTATTGTAAACCGTAGAACGCGGCAGCGTAATCGGTTGTTCTGTTACTTTCATGCTGGTTCCTCCCCTATTGTGCGGAATGAATTCCGATGACTCTGCCGATGTCAATGTTATCGAACATCGGACCTATTTCGGAGCTCGATAGAGCAAGTAGATAAAATACGGAACGCCGAGCAGCGCCACAACGACACCTGCCGGCAATGATATCGGCGCAAAAATCGTTCTGCCGATATAATCGGAGACGACAACGATAACCATCCCGATTATTCCGCACACGGGCAGCATGCGATGATGACTCACACCGACCAGCTTCCGTGCAATATGCGGTGCGATCAAGCCGACGAAGCCAATGCTGCCGGATACGGATACACAAGCACTGACAAGTCCAATGCTGGCTATGAGCAGTAAATTTGTCTCCCGATTGACTGCCACGCCAAGACTCATCGCACTGTCTCGCTCGAATTGCAGCAAGTCCAGCTTCCGTGACTTGAACCAAATGAATGGGACGCAAATGATGAGCCATGGCAATGCGGCCACAACGTAATGCCAGTTCGCATTCCACACGCTGCCTGACATCCACACCGTTGCCATCTCGAAGTCCTGCGGATTCATCTTCAATGAAATATACATAGACAATGCCCCGAGACCAGAAGCTACCGCAATACCAACTAAGATCAAGCGCTGCGGATCAAGCCTGCCTCGATGCCATGAGAACGCAAAAATAAAGATAGCTGCCAGCAAGCCACCGACAAGTCCAAACAAAGGCATAGCCATTACTGCAAACCAATCTGTGCCGACGATCTTCCCTTGGAAGAAAAACATAAACAGTACGACTGCAGCTCCGGCACCAGAGTTAATCCCCAAAAGCCCTGGATCGGCAAGGCCATTCCGCGTAATGCCTTGAATAACAGCACCTGCTATGCCAAGACCCAAACCTACCATCGCAGACAGCACAATGCGCGGCAGTCTGAACTCGAAGATAACAAGCTCATGATCCGGCTGCGGATCAATGCCCAGGATGGTATTGATGACATCCTTCACCGTCATATCGAAGACGCCATTTGTCACGCTTATATAGACCGCCGTACAGAACAATGCGAGCCCAACGCCAAATACAATCCACCAACGAAGCAATGAATCTCTATGCACGTCCTCCCCCTCCTTTTTTGCGAATGAGATAGAGGAAGAATGGAACCCCAATTAAGGCTGTTACTACACCGACCGGAGTTTCGAACGGATGGTTGATGAATCTGCTGAGTACATCAGCAAGGCCAAGGAACAAGGCCCCCAGCAAGCCTGCACAAGGCACCGTCCACCGGTAATCGAGTCCAACCAGCATGCGTGCAATATGAGGAACAATTAAACCAACGAAGCCAATCTTGCCTGCCAGCGCTACCGAAATACCGGTCAAAATGACGACTGAAGCGGTTGCAAGCAGCTTTACAAAAAACGTCTTCTGCCCCAAGCCAGCCGCAACATCTTCGCCCAGCGAGAGTGTCGTAATTGATCTGGTGACAGACATCGCCAGAATAAATCCAACAATAGCAAATGGAATAACAAGCTTAATTAACTGGGGATCCAATTGATGAAGCCTAGCGTTATACCAGAAGCTGATATTCTGCGAAATTTGAAAATAAACGGCGATCGCAGATGAAATGCTGCTGAGCAGGGTTCCGATAACCGTTCCGACAATCGCCATCTTCACTGGCGACAACCCACCCGGAATTGTGGAGGCCAATCCCCACACGACAACAACGCCAAACAATGAACCTAATAACGAAAAGAAAATCATTTCGATGGATGACGCAGAAGGAACCAAAATCGTGCACAGCGTAATGACGAAGGCCGAACCATCAGATACCCCCATAATAGAAGGGGATGCAAGATAGTTTCTTGTCATCCCCTGCATCATGGCTCCTGATACGGCTAGGAACGCCCCGATCAAGAGCGCCCCTATTGCCCTCGGCATGCGCGAGTGCATAATAATTTGGTGATCTACATTGTCCGGATTGAAGTGGAATACAGCATTCCATACGGTATTCGCATCAATGTTCTTGGCTCCATAGAGCACGGATAATACGATGACCGCCACCATGGCAATTGGTGACAAGATCATGATTGCAATCGCCAATGCCTTCTTATTATGCATATCGTACCAACCTGTTGTTTATTATTTGAACATCTGAATTATTGGGACAGTTTATCTACTGCTGCTTCAAGGAACAAGAATTTGCTGAGCGCTGTGCCGCCTTGTGCTAGCGGGTCTACAACATTGACGAACACCTTGCCGTTCTTCACCGCATTAACGCTCTTCCAGATAGGATTGTTCTCCAAATCCTCCAGTGCTTTCGGTGTATTCTTGTTCTCATCTGGAGAGAACTGAACGAATAGATAGTCAGGGTTGATTTCCGAGAATTTCTCCAGCGAGATCAATTCTTGCGCCTTCGCTGCTTTCACTTCTGCGGGAGCCGTCAGACCCAAATCGTTATAGAGGGAAGCATTAAAGAAGACTCCCTCAGGATAGATCGCCAGATCGCCCTTACGAACACGAACCGCCAATACCTTCTTGTCCTTCAGCTTATCGCCGAACTTCGCTTTCGTCGCATCCAAGTCGGCTTTATACTTGTTCAAAGCCTCTTCCGCTTCTTTCTCCTTGCCTGTCAGTTCTGCCAAGAGCTTCAGATTGGCTTCCCAGTTCGTAGACACGTGAGATACCGGAATGGTGGTCGTAATTTTTTTGAAGTTCTCGATAGCCTCTGGCTTGAACTTCGTAGAAGCGAGAATGACGTCAGGCTTCAGCTTCAAGATGCCTTCGTAATCCGGCTCCATCTTCTCTCCGACCGATACGGCTTCCGTTGTCGCTTTCTTGAACAAGTCAGGGAATTGCCCGCTTACACTAATTGCACCAACTGGCTTCGCGTCAAGTACAACCGCATCTTCCATGGATTCCATAGAACCAGAGATTACAATGCGTAGCTCTTTTTTAGCAGGGATCGTATATGTTTGATCCAAATACGTAATTGTTTTTGTTTCGCCGGATGGTGCCGACTCTTTATCTTTATTGTCTGTGTTAGACGCTGCAGGTGCAGTCGTTTCCGTGCTGGAACCGTTCTTCGCATCAACGCCTTCTTTCGCGCCACCAGCACCGCATGCTGTCAATGCCAGTGAAAGTGAAAGCAATAATAACCCCTTAACCATCCATTTGTTCATTTATTTCTGAACTCCCTTCGAACGCTTCAATTGATAATGATTATCACTATTAAATGATAGAACGTTTGCCCCGAATCTCCAATGGATAAATTCCTGAATTGTTATGGACAATTTCCGGATAGCAATTGAAGCATTGTATCCATCATTCGTTCCATCGCAATCGGAGAATACTCGACCCAAGGGTCCGTATGTATCAGATGAACACGTTGTCGACGCACAGCGCTAAGCTGCTGCCATCGCCAGCTTTCCTGCAGCTGCTCCCAAGCGGCTAACGTCTCACTCTCTTGGCAGACGTTAACGAGCAAGCGATCTGGATTGATTAGGGCAAGCTGCTCCAATGACAGCTCCATGTTATAGACTTGCTCTGGCCATTGGAATGCCTGTTGGAGCTGCAGATTATCGAATACAACCTCTGCAATACCACGATTGCAATATGCATAGATCTGCTTTCTCAAAATTCTAACGAAGAGGAAGGTCTCATCCTTCACGCCAGATGGAAGTTGTTCTCTCACCCAATCCACTCTGCGATCATACTGAGCAAGCCAATTCGCAGCCTCCGTCTCTTCCCCAAGCAGCTTCGCTGTATGCACCAGCTGCTCTCGCCAATTCCTCGTACTTGGAACTTGACAGACATTCCCTGCCTGACCAAGCTGCTCTTGCTCCTCCTCGGCAAGCCCATCTATGCTGACGATTACATCCGGCGCCGCCTCGTGCAGCTTCATGATGTTCGCTTCCCAGTGCTCATTGACCCGGTACGCACTGAGATGAACAGGAATATCATAGCGATATTGATCGTAATAGTATTTCGTCCATTTCGGGTGCAGGGGCGCAGCATAGGGAATAATATTGAGCGCCAGCAGATAGCCCGCTACTCCAGTTCCGTATGCAGCAATTCTCTTCCTGCGGCTCTTCATATAAACCGAAGGGGAAACACCAACCATCTGCTTGAACTTCCGGCTGAAATAAAACTCATCCTGATATCCAACCTGATGCGCGATATCTCGCAGCTTCACATCAGATCGATTCAGGAACTGCTTTGCCTTATTCATTCGCAGCTCTGTCAAATAATCGTTTGAGCTGAGGCCAAATGTTTTTTTGAATAAATCAACGAAATACTTCGGACTCACTCCTGCAATGGCTCCCAATTGCTCGATCGACAAGCTGTCACTATAGTGCAATTCCATATATACCTTCGCTCTCTCAATTGAAGAACTTCCATGATCAGTGAGGGACGGCTTCTTATTCAGCAGCGTATAGATAAGCTCCTGGAAGGCATATTGAGCACGGAATCGTTCCTGACCACTCTCGCTGCCATGCATGCGAACGACTGCATCGCACAGAAGTGTCAGTTCTCCTGCTGAAGTCACCGCAATTGTCTCCTGGTGTTCGATTTCCCGTTCATCATGCAAGGGATGAAGCAGTGCTCCTTCCTCTGCTTCTCTATACATATCGAAATAAAAAAGATAGGCCTCTATGCCATCTTCTGCTTCTGATTTCATGCCGAATGTATGAGCAGGGGCGAACCAATACGCACTTTCACGAGACAAGGAATATTCCTTCTTGTCCAGCTGTACCGTTCCATGCCCTTGTGTTGTAATGATCAATAGATGTGTACTTGTCCACTGTTGGGCGGATTGATAGCCCTGCACATCCTTGCGGTATTCTGCTGTACGCAGTTTATAGATCGCTTCATTCCAGGAAATGCGACTGCTGGAATGATTCCGTTTATTCATCGTTTTCATACTGCCTCCTACTTTATATAGAAGAAATCGGTGAGCATAATGAATCTATCTTAATGAATCTATCCTCCTTCTCATCATAATTGATAATGATTATCATCGTCAATATATCTATGAATGAAACCAATACAAAGAGCCCAACAGTTCCTACTGCTGAGCTTGTCTAACCTGATGACATTGTTCTTGCTAGTTCATTGGGAGATGGCTATTACTCATCGCCAATTCTTCCTCTGACTTGTTCAAGAAGATGAGCATCTTCAATCCATCCTGTACGCCCTTTGCATAGATCCATCCCATTTGCATAGAAGCCATCTCGTTCTGCACTTGTATCCATTCCTTGTGCAAGCTGCGCCCACTTCGACCTAACTTGCGCTGAATCGAATGCTCCAATTCATCTAATTTATTCTGCAGTATTGTTATTTCCGGAAGTATCTCGACTTGTGTCCTAAGGAATTCCAATCGTTGCTGCAAGGTATCTTTTACCCAATCAGACATTTTTTCTTCCTCCACATCGATTACTAAACTGATTACGGAAATGCAATTATCCATGATTCATATCATTTTCCATATAATAGTTCCATTATAGTATAACATTTATCTTTTTGTTATGTTATAGTGATATCTCATTTTCCTCTCCGATTCAATAACCTCTAAACTGAGGTGAACATCATGTCAGATTTGCTTAAGTTTGTTGGCGAACAGCTAAGAATGATTCGAC
Source organism: Paenibacillus sp. KS1 (assembly GCF_001680695.1). Classification (NCBI taxonomy): domain Bacteria; kingdom Bacillati; phylum Bacillota; class Bacilli; order Caryophanales; family Paenibacillaceae; genus Paenibacillus; species Paenibacillus sp. KS1. The sequence continues at coordinate 37,792 of NZ_MAIS01000017.1, forward strand.
TCGCAAAAGGATTAAGCCAGGAGCAAGTTGCAGAAAGAACGGGAAAAGAGGGCATGAGCAAGTCGCGGATATCCGATATTGAATCCGGGAAAGTCAATGTAACCTTGAAGACATTGGAATCTCTTATGCATGCGCTGGATATTATGCCTAGTGAACTGTTTGACTTCCAGAAGCTCGGCATCGAGGATGGCATCGAAGACAAGCAGATGCTTCTTGATCTACATAGAATCACGCTCATGGAAAGATCGATTGATGAGGTCAAGTATGTGGTTCGAACCACAAAGGATTTCCTTAACACGATGGATGCTAAAAGTTCCAAAGGAAATAAGCGTTCCTAAACGCAACACCCGAGAATCACGACCTAATCGTCGAAAATACGAAAAACCCGCCCTCCTTATCCCGCGGGTTCTTCGTATTGTAAAATGGCGCTCGTCTCGTTTACAGCTCAGTTATTGTCAGTTTTCGATAGTAGGTTCTAGCCGCACCGAGCGTGCTTACTCCATACATGCCATAGCTCCACGCATCATCCTCGTGCTGCAGCAATTGCTCGCCATTGATGCTTAGTGTAAGGGTACTGCCCTCTGCGGTTAGCTTGATGTCGTACTCCTGATTCAACTTCCATGGGTAGGCACAGCTGGCAAGCTTCTTGTAGCCGAAGTCATTTGCGTATAAAGACACTTGACCCTTCCGTCCAGTCCCGCATGGTAGCCGCGCATAGCGCCTTGAGCCCGTATCGCAACGAGATGTGAATCGCCGCTTTGCGGGTTGAGCGTAACCTCAACCGAGTAATCTGTCGCAAAATAATTGCCTGCATATGACTCGCTAGGCTCGGCTGTCATCACGTACATGCTGCCATCTACCAAGCTCCATGCCCCTTGATTGTGAGCGAATGGGGTTACACAGCCGAAGCTCATCGCCTGCTTGTGGAAGTCAATTGTGTAGGCCGCATTGCCGTATATCCGGAATTCGTCAATGAAGATGCGTCCAAGACTCTTCGGCTTGCGCGTAGAGTCTGACTCCAGAACGATGCCAACCTCATCAATCAATTCTCCCTCTGTGTCTGGAATGACAAATTCCACATCGATCCACTGTTCGTTCACAAGCTTGCGGTAACCCTGTGCCAAATCCCGCTTGCTCTTCGCCAAACGCACATATGGGGCAATTGTCATCGGCGCATTGCCGCCCCACTGATCAAGGTAAATTTTCATCGATACCGTCTGACCTGAATAAGCCTTCGGCGAGAAGGTAGGCGAATAACGCTCATCGTTGAAGTCGTCCCGAGTGTAAAATGACTTATAGAACACCTTCGAGCTCTCACCGCGAGTCATGCGATCAAATAGAACCTCAAGCGATCCCGATCCTTGGTATGCCTGTTCTGTAGAATGCTTTACGCGGCAGAAGAATGGATCGGATACGCGCATATTATGTGTCGAGCCTGGCAGCTCGAAGTCAAAATGGATTTCGTTCTCCTTGCAGCTGTCCTGCAGCTCGAGCGGGCATGGCACATTGGCCAAGCGGTAGCCCAGAATCGCCAGTTCCTTCGCATAAGTAGGAATATCGAGAATGTTCAAATAACCGGAGATGCCTGACATGACGATGCCGTCATTGATCGGCGTGCGATAATGTTCCCCGATTCCGCTTAAGCCGCAAGCTACCCCAAGCACCGTTCCGACATTGCCAGCATTGCAATCCGTATCCCAGCCGCACATCGTCGCGATTTCGACAGTACGGTTAAAGTCGCCCTGTCCGTAAATCATGGACAGCACACATACGCCTGCATTCGGGATGATATGGCATACACCCGTATATTTATCGTAGCCCCAATCCCGCTCCAGCATCGCGCGACATGCTCTGAAATCGTCCGGATGCTGTTCATGGAAGGCGAGGACAGCGCGCGCAACCTGCGCGTAGAAGGAATCGCTTGGAATTTCCGCTAGACCTGCTTCAATAATGTCTTCGATGTTCGCTGTCTCGAAAGCTTTCGAGATCGCCGCACAGAAAAATCTCGCGCCAAGAACGCCCTCACCATCATGTGATACTCTTGCCGCCGCTTCGCCAAAGTCAGCCGCCTTCTTCGGATTGCAGGGATTCACAAGTCCCCATGTATCAATAAAAATCTGACCGCCAATCTGTTCGGCAATAATTTGTCCGTTCTGCTCAATCGAACCAGATTGCGGAGCGGAGATTCCTTTTTTCAAATTGATATACGCGGTATGCTCAGTGCTTACGCCATATCCGCCCCACCAGAACATGCCGATGCCTTCGCGAGAATAGTTGAGCCAAGCACGCGCCACATCATTTGGCGCAATGTCGCGATCCACCGCATCATCATAGAGGGCACGGAGGAAATAATAAGGGCCGTTGGCGTCGTCATCTGCCGCAAAATTTTTAAAATCCTTCACATATCCCGTAATCTCGCCATACGTATTGTGAATTCGCTCATAGGTCCAAATTGTCGGCTCTACCGGCGCTCCGAGCCGAATCCCGATATTCATTCCCAAGTAACCTGCATAAATCTTCTCTACATAATTGTTCGGTATCATACAATCTGTCACCGCCTCTAAGTCGTTATTCTCTTGTTACATCATCTGATCTATCATTTGCTCTCTCTTTCGATGTAGCTGTGCATCCGTGCCAATGATCGCGGTTGCCGCTTCCATGAATGCTTCGCAGTGCTGATCGATGCGCTGCTGATTGATGTCTTCGAGTGTAGCTCTCTCTTCCGCAGGTATTGCCTGCACGCCTTGCATCGCGCCGAGAATCGCGCCGATCATGACGCCGATGGAATCCGTATCGCGCCCCGAGCTGACCCCGTCCTTGACCGCTTCCAGCAGATTGCCCTCGTGCAGCAAGATATAAGCCAGTGCAAGCGGCAGCTCCTCGATGGCGAACAAACGGCTTGGCGTGTAGTGATTGGATGGGATGCCGATCTTGTGTATGCTCCGATGCACATCGTCTCCCATTGGTGAATAGCGCGCGAGCACTTCATGGAAGGAACGAACGATTTCCTCTCGATCCTCCTTGCGGGACTGAAGAAGAAGAGCCGTCTCGCAAATGTCATGTATCGCCCGCTTCGTGCCGTCCTTCGCATAATGCAGCGCCGTATCCGCTATATCATGTACGGTCGCTCCCGGCTCCATTGCCTTCGCAACACAGCATGCCATTACGCCTGCCGCCTCGAGGCCGTAGCTGAGCTGATGCCCAGATGCGAACAGAATTGCCTCATCATAGGCTCCCTTCGGATTGCAGGCATTCACGATGCCGATCGGGGAGATATACATGGCTGCCCCGCAGTTGACCATATTGCCGTACCCGCCTTCGCGCGGTTCACAATTCGCGAGCACATGCCGATTGAAAATATGCTTCTCGGGATAGAACAATCGATCCATAATGAGCGCTTCCCGGCCGAATTCCGGAATATACCGTTGGCCGAAACGCAATCTCCTTCACGAATTCATTTGCCATATCATAGGCATCCAGGTGACGGCGTTCCGTAACATATACATTCATTAATGCGAGCGTCATTAACGTATCGTCGGTAATAATGCCTTGGCCTCTCATTCTCCCCTGCCTCGCTGCCTCCGGCCAATCCGCCTTCCACCATTTCGTTTGCGTTGTTTCCACGCGCCCATACTTCTCTTTAATTTCGCTGTACGTCATTTTCTCTACGACAGCACCCATTGCATCCCCATAGGCTGTTCCGTAGATTGCTCCTTGTACTCGCTGCGCAAAAGAAACCATCCCGCTTCTCTCCCTCCTGCCTGAAGAGCGAGGCAGTCGCCTCGCTCCCCGATATCCAGTCTCATACGCTCTAGCTTTCGAGCTTCCTATTTGATCGTTTGATTCGCGTACTCTGTAATTTCCTTGCCACCGGCATCATTCCACGCCTGCACGAACTTGTCGAAGTCAGCTGCCGATTTGCTGCCCATCACGATGTTCGCTGCGAATTCCTTGTACAGCTCATTGCAGGCGTCCCATTTGCCGGCAAGTTCGGCTGGTATTATGAAGGCATTATCCTTGCTCGACAGAGAGTCAATCATCTCCAATGACTTCATTGCCGGTTCAGACAGGTATGGTGTCGCAGGATCGAATTCATGTTCCGGCTTGAAGTTAATCGTAGAGCCGACGAATAGCGGGTACCATTCCGCGAATTTGTCCTTCAGCTTGATTTTGTTGTTAACGATCTCGTACTCTTCACCCTCAATGCCAAGCTTGTCGAGCATTTGCCCCTTCGGGCTGGCCAAATATTCGAGTACAGCAAAGGCCAGATCTTTATGCTTGGACACTTTGCTTATCGCAAAGCCGCGGCTTTCCTTGCTGACATCGATCGGCAGGTAGCCTTGCGCCTTTCCTTTTGCCGGCGGCAGAGGCATCACCTTGGCCGATGCTCCATTTTGAGACGTCATTTTGTTATTGTACAGATCGATAACCTTGCCCTGTGTCCCTGCGATAATGGCAGCTTGGCCATCATAAAAAGCTTTTTCCTTCGTATCCCATTTCTTTGTTAGAAACTCTGGATCAAGCAAACCTTCCTTATACAGCTTGGCATAGAACTCCAGCTTGTCCTTCTCAAATGGTGTAGTTCTGCCGAATGCGTATTTCCCGTCAGCGCCCTTAATCCATGTCGAGGTCAATCCGAATGCTTGTGCGAACATCACATCAAGCTCATCAAGATTGCCCGCTGTCGTGTAGGCAAATTTGGCACCGTTCTTTTCTTTCATTTCTTTGAAAAAATTATAATAGTTATCTATGGATGGATTCGCGAGCAATTCCTTGCCTGTTGCCGACTTATCGAACCAGTCCTGGCGCATGACCGGAATTTGGCTGCTCGTTGGCGACAGCCATACTAAGTACGGATAGTTTTTCGTGCGTTCTTGATTGAACACGTTCATGGATGCTTTGACATGGGTGGATTGTTCAATGTAAGGGGTAAGATCTTCAAGGATTTGCTGTGTGATGGCAAATGCGTAATCGCCGCCTTGGAAGTACATAATGTCTGGAATCGTGCCGCTTTGCAGCAGTAAGCCCAGCTTCTCCGAGTAAGTCCCGCTCTGTACTGGAACGACCTCCAGCTTAATGTTCTTTCCTTCTGCCTTCATGCCTTCCTCAATCCCTTTAATCACCCTTGCATCAGGCGGCAGATCCTTGCCGACAATTGATATCGTGACTGCCTGTTCGGATGATGATTGTGCATCTCCCGCATCCTTCGTTCCGCTGGAACCACACGCTGTAGTAAGCATCATCAAGCTGGCAAGCATAAGGAAAATCATTTTTTTCATTGCATTTCCTCCCCCATATTTATAATCCTTTGTGTTCATAGATGGTTTTCAGTACTAAGAAGGCTACTGCATTTTTTGAACAAAATGCATTTCTTTGATCACAATAGCTTGTTTATTCTTTCACTCCGCCCTCCATCACTCCGCTTGTATAATGTCTCAGAATGACAGGATAGAGGATAAGAAACGGGATAATGGCAATGACGATCGTCGCTGCTTTCAGGGATGAGAAATCCAGCTGCGCAACATTACTGTTTTTCAGCAGATCGGCTGTGCCGATTAGGGCTGTGCTGTCCCGTTCCACAACGAACTGCCGCAGCAGCACTTGCAATACGGTATTGTCGCGACTCGATAGAAAAATGCTCGATTTGAAAAATTCATTCCATTTCGCAACCGCATAGAACATCCCGATTGTCAGCAGCGGTATGCGAGCCAGCGGCAGGACAATTTTGACGAACATTCGAATATGTCCGGCACCGTCGATTCTCGCCGCCTCGATCAGGGAGTCCGGGATCTCTTCAAGGAAACGCATCATAATGATTAGGTAGTACACATTGATCATCCGGTAAAATACCATAGCCCATAAGCTGTCGAGCAAATGCAGATCCTTGATGACCATGTATTCCTGCACGATCCCCGGTTCGAAGATCATAATAATAATGAGGAAAATCATAATCGGCGTTTTGCCTACTAAATGTTTGCGGGTCAGCACATAGGCCGCGAGTGTGGTAAAGATAACGCTGATGCATGTACCCGTAATTGAAATAAACAAAGAGTTCAACAGCGCCTTGCTGACCAGTGCATTGTTGAGCACAACTTGAAAGTTAATAAGGGAGAAGCCTTGAGGCCAAATTTCGTAGCCCCGCAGCATATGAACCTTGTCTGGATTCGACAGCGCTCTGGCAATCAAGTTCATGATCGGGATGAACATCGTTAAGACAAGTGCTGAGAGGATAAGGCCGATCAGCATTTTGGATACGGTTATTTTATTTCGCAAGATGCATCCCTCCTTACCAGGCGCCTTTGTTCGTAATTTTTTTCGATATAAAATGAGTCGACAGCACAAGGATGACCCCAATTAAGCTCTTGAATAAATTCGCTGCCGTTGCAAACGAATATTGGCCATTAATGAGACCAACCCGATACACGTAAGTATCGATGATATCGATCTTGCTGTTGACCGAATCGTTCGTGAAGTTCAATACTTGATCCAGCCCGGCGTTCATAATAAAGCCGACATTAAGAATAAAGATCGTGACCATCGGAATATACAAATGCGGAAGCACGATCCGCGTTACAATATGCCAGCGGCTCGCCCCATCTACATATGCCGCTTCGTACAAGCTAGGACTGATTCCCATGATGGCCGCAAGATAAATAATCGAATCCCATCCGATGCTGCGCCATGCCTCACTCGCCAGCAGAACCCAGCGAATGCTGCCCTTGTCAGTCAGAAAGTCATGCGCGGGGAAGCCGAACACTTGAATGAGCTCATTGACGGCACCTGTCGATGGGGATAAAAATTCGAACCATATCCCTGTAATGACGACCCACGATAAAAAGTGAGGCAAATAGGAGATAACCTGAACCGCCTTACGAAAGCGCCCATTGCGGAATTCATTAAGCATTAATGCAAACAAAATGGGCAGTGGGAACAGCAACACCAGCTTCATCGCACTAATGATGAGCGTATTCGCCAGAACATTCATAAAGATGGGTGTACTGAATAATTCGCGGAAATATTTCAAGCCCACGAACACATGGTCACCCAAAATGCGATAGTCAAAGAAGGCCAGCTTCATTCCGATAATGGGCCATATATGAAAAATAAGAAAATACGCAATACAAGGCAGCAGCAGGAGATAGAGCACTTTGTCCGCCCACACCCGCTTTAATTTCGAAGCCGCTTTCATTTCCACTCACCTCCGGGCGGTTGCTTAGCTGATTTCCAATTCCATGAGCGGAGCATGCTGCTGCGCTCCATATACATCCCGATCGAATACGGTGCCTGAGGACACCTGTCTGGCGAACGTAATTTTGAAGCCGAGCGCTTGGTCGAAAAACACAAGCTGCGTAATATGTTCAAGCGGGATTTGGTATAACCTGGATACCATCTCTTTATTAATTCGACCAGACTGCTTCATTTTGTAATAGAGTTCCGGTTCTTTGAACAAGACGTCTATCGTAATCTCGAAGGGGCCGCTATTTTTGCTTCGAAATACGGCCGCAGCGTCATATAGCTTCATGACTACACCTCTGTATATTCGTTCTTGAACATCTCCAGCCCATCCGCAACCTCCATCAAGTGGTATACGGAAAATTCATAGACGTCGCCGAACGGCACGTCGCTCGGTGCAAATGGGAATGCCAGATTGCCAGCCGTCGACTTTCTTCCCTCATACCCGTAATGAAGGAAGGTGGAACGGGCAGAGCTGCAAATCGCATTCGCCAGTTCCTGCGTCTTGGCAGTTACCTCGATGACGACACCGAGCTCATGAGCAGGTGCCCGATTCGGCTCCAGCTCTCCCAACACGCCATTCAAGCCATAATTAATGAAATGAATGTGGTAGTTTTCCCTTGAAATTTCATCGTAGTACTCATACACCTGCTGCTTGACCAGTTCCTCTACCTCTTCAATCCGTGCAATAAGGAGCGGATCACGCACGCCGGCAATGACGAAGGTGCGGCAGGCCACCTTCATAGCGCCTTCCAGCTTGATTTTGTACACCGGAGTCTCCGATATTCGGCTGCCGCTTACTTCTACGCTGCCATCACCAAGCTCCGTGAAGATGCAATGCTCCAAATCCAGCGTCAGTCCAGGTCCGTGCAAAATGTACGGATGATCCTTCTCGTAAAACGTGTGGGCGGCAACCGATACGGCTGTGCATTTGCGCGCCTCGCTAAGCGGCTTCACGATAAAGGAATCCATCTGCAATATGCCCAGCATGCAATCCTTAGTCGTACCCGGTTCAGCAGACAGCGCGGCGCACTCTAATATTTTCCCCAGATGATAGGCAAGCGCGGCATCGAACCCGTGAAGCATGGCGACTGCCGCAAATGGAGACGGATCATAGGCCCGTCCGCAAATAACGATCTCCGCTCCTTCTTGAAGCGCCTCTACAATGGGCTCATGCCCCATCTGCGCCACGATGTTCGTCGTTGCCGCCAAGCGCTCCTGAGTCAGCGGCGCAACCGTCAGGCCTAATGGCGCACACTGCCCGGCATCCAGCTTCGCAGCAACCACCTCGTGAGGAATGTCTGCCCAGATCGTGGCGATTTTGATGCCTTGGAAGCGATGCTCTTCAAGGATCTCCATGATGATGGCCTGCGTCCATTCCACATGTACCTTGGCGCCGCTGCCCCCAGCCGATCCGATGATGATCGGAATCTTCGCCTGGATTCCCGCGTTGATCATAATCTCCAAGTCCTTCTTGCAAGCCTGCTTGCTGACGATTGCAGTTCCCGCACCCAGCTTGTGGGGACCGGCATCCGTAGACCCAGCGTCTACGACAATGGCATCCGGATGATGCGCCATACCGTTCATGAACGAGGCCCTTGGAAAGCCATAGCCCAGCATCCCGCACGGGGCCAGGATTTTGAATTGTTCTTTTGTCATAGGTACCCTCCACCATCACAGTACGCAATGCGTGTTGTAATTTTTTGTTTGCAGCTTGCTATCCGGTGTTCTTTAGGGTCTAGGTGTGAGTTCTAGGGAGTATTGGAAATGTGGGTAATTGGATGATCCAATTTAATGATCAAAAGGAAGCGATGCGCTCACCCTTTTGAGCTTCCATTGTGGAGCAGAATGTTCTGCTTAACTTGTTGCAAGTGATAGAGCAGTGCTTCCTTTGCTTTTTGTGGGTTTTTCTCCTTAATGGCTTGTAAAATGCGGTAATGCTCCTTATATACATCGTCCTTGCGTCCCGGAATATGTTCCGTCTTCGCAAGTGTCTTCTGGAGCAGATCGATATGCAGATCGATCAGGTTGACGAGTACAACATTGTGTGTCGCCTTGGCAATGGAGAGATGGAATGCTTGATCCGGATTGGCTTGACCATTCGAATCATCCGAATCATCAGAGTCACGGTCAATCTTGCCCCATTTCTCAAATGCCTGCTCAATCTCCCGAATATCCTGCTCGGTCGCTCGTTCCGCAGCAAGCTCGACGATGCCCGTCTCGAATATCTCTCTTGCTTCGAGCAGCTCAATGATCGTGGCTCGTTCGATATTCTCCAGCATGCGCTTCTTGTCTTCGGCTTCGTTCAGCGTCTTGCTCAAGAAGCGTCCGCCTCCGGGTCGCGTCTCTATGAGTCCTTCTCGTTCAAGAATACGGAAGGCCTCCCGCAAGGTTCCCCGGCTAATGCCGAATGCTTGGGCGAGCTCTCTTTCTGTTGGCAATACATCTCCAGGAGCCAGGTTGCCTTCGAGAATCAGATTCTCTATTTGTTCAATGACATCTTCATAGACACGGTGGTACTTAATTTTTTTAATCGTCATTGCTCATTACCTTTCATGCGTTTCATTCGAAATTGGGTGACCCAATTATCCGCAATTTCATAGTAATTGGTAATGAAAACGGTGTCAATATTTTTTTCTAATCCTTCTAATCGAAAAACGACCCGCAAGGCAGCAACTTTTCCAAGTGTACCACTGCGAGCCACATTATCGATTATAGATTATTTTCCACCCTTATAACGCTCATAAGCAGCTTCATAGATCTCCAAGTAACGCTTCACGTTCATTTGCTCCAGCTGCTTCACATACGCATCCCACTGATCGAAGCCTGCTGCTCCAGAGGCGAACTTGTCGCGCATCTCGTCGATATACGTCTGGATGTCCGTCTGGATCGTCGTCAATTCTTCCTGCTCCTCTGGCGTGAAGTTGAAGGATGGCCATACATCCTCCATTTTCACCGAGAATGGCTCTGCAACCTGCGCATTTTTCACAGAAGAAGGATAGCCCTCCGCACCCTTGAAGAACTTCTGCTTCACGATGCCCGGATAGTAGCCGCCCGGCCACGTCAGGTATTGGCTGATAGCCTGATCCAGATTCAGACCATCCTTGTTGTTCTTAATTGCATCTAGATATTCATAGTCACCCTTATCGTTCACCTGATAAGTAACGCCTTCAAAGCCCATGAAGAACATCTTGGCGCCTTCATCGCCATAGAAATGATCAATCCAGCGTATTGCGGCTTCTGGATTCTTCGCTTTGTCCGTCAGGACGAACATACCGAGGTTGCCAAGCGGCGAGCCGATATTCGTCAGCAGCTTCTCCCCGTTCACTCCTTGAATGACTGGCATCCCCACATAACCATCCTGATTGTACACGGCCTTCGGATCAACACCGTCCAAGAACCCATATAAGCCGGCGCTCGCCTTCGAGGTAATGTCCGTATCCTTCATCGTGAAGGTTTCCTTGTCCAGCAGTCCATCCTTGTATAGCTTAGCGACATATTGCAGCAATTGCTTATATTCATCGGTTGACTGAACAAAGCGAAGCCTGCCCGTAACAGGATCGAGATCAACATTCAGATTGGCTATCCCATTCTTGCTCAAGCCGAATGGGCCGCGCAAGAAGTTGATCATAATGCTGACGCCCCTGGATCCCCACGGAATCTCATCCTGCTTGCCGTTCTTGTTCGGATCCTTTTCTTTAAACGCTTTCAACACCTGAACCAATTCATCCAGATTCGTCGGCGCCTTCATTCCCACGTTATCCAGCCATTCCTGCTTCACCCAAGGCGTGCCGTAGAACAGCGATTTGAACTCTGGATCAAATATGGTCGGGAATCCGTATATGCTGCCATCCGGCATCGTAATCCCCTTTTTCACAATCGGGTACTGCTCCATAATCTTCTTGAAGTTCGGCGCATATTGATCGATGAGGTCGTTCAGCCTTAGAAATGTTCCTTGGCTACCGTATTTGATTAAGTCCGTCTTCGGCAGTGCAGAGGCAAAAAACATCTCCGGATAATCGCCACCGGCCAGTTTAATGTTGCGCTTCTCCTTCAGACTGTCAATCTGCACGGTCTCCCATTCGATATGAATGTTGCTCATTTTCTCGTATTCCTGCCAGAGCATCAGCTTGCTCCAATCGGAAGAAGCGAAGAACTTGCTAGCGAAGGCCGTCATCGTCATTTTGTCCTTCGCGATCGGCATGCCCTCCTTGTTCATCAGCGCCACACGCTCATCGCGATTGCCTTCGTTCGCTGCACCACCGCCTCCTCCGCCGCACGCTGTTACGAGCAATGAGAAGCTCAGCACCACACTAAGTGTCAATGTGAACCATTTTCTTGAACGCATCACATGTCCCCCTTGATTATTCAATATTGGAATACCGATACCGATGGCCGTGCAATCTACCCCTTCAATGCGCCAATCATGATGCCCTTCACGAAGTACCGCTGCAAGAACGGATACAAAATCAACATTGGCAAATTCGCTACAACGAGTACAGCGTACTTTAACCCTTCCACGCTCATCTTCATCCGTACCGCTGATTCAGAAGTCAGCTTCACGAACTCGCCGGAATCGCTTTGAATCAATATTTCGCGCAGGATAAGCTGCAGCGGGAATTTCTCCTTCGTCGTCAAGTAAATCAAGGCATTGAAGTACGAGTTCCAATGACCCACTGCATAGAAAAGCACCATAACTGCAATAATCGGCATGGATAGCGGCAGTACGATACGGAGCAGCGTCTGGATGTGCGTGCATCCATCGATCATCGCAGATTCCTGAAGCTCACCGGGAATCGACTGCTGGAAGAAGGTGCGCATAATGATGATATTCCAGACGGATACAGCATTCGGGATAATCATGACCCACAGCGTATCGAGCATGTTCAAGTTTTTAATCAATAAATAGGTAGGAATCAATCCGCCCCCGAAGAACATGGTGAATACGATAAGTCCGGTTACAAGTCCACGCCCTGCCAGGTCACGGCGAGATAATGGATAGGCGGCACATATGGTCATCACGACATTAAGCGCCGTACCGATGACCGTATATAGAATGGTGTTGCTGTAGCCGAGCAGAATGTCCTTGTTTTGAAAAATTTTCGTATATGCATCAAGGTTGAACCCCTTCGGAATGAGCCACATTTCTCCGCGCAGCACATGTTCAGGATTGCTGATAGAAGCGCTCAATACGAATACGAGCGGGTACAGAACGATGAGAGTGAGCACAGTAAGCAGCGTGTAATTGATTAGGTTAAATATGCGGTCGCCAATCGAACGGTCAATCATCTTCTGTCCCCCTTTACCATAGGCTCGTCTCGTTGACACGCCGCGCAATGTAGTTCACAACAATCAAGAGCGCAAAATTGACAACGGAATTGAACAATCCAACGGCAGCCGAGAAGCTGTACTGCGCGTCCAAAATACCGGTACGATACACATAGGTGGAAATGATGTCTGAGCTGCTCATGTTGAGTGAATTTTGCATGAGGAATACTTTTTCGAAGCCAACCGACATGACGCTGCCCAGATTCAAAATGAGCAGAATGATTATCGTCGGCGCTATCGTAGGCAGGTTAATATGCCAAATGCGCTGTATACGCGTTGCGCCATCAATGGTCGCTGCTTCATGCAGCTGGTGATCGACACCAGAAAGGGCCGCCAAGTAGATGATGGAGCTCCAGCCCATCGTCTGCCATACATCGGACAGCACATACAGCGTTTTGAACCAGCCCGGAGAGGTCATAAAGGTAATCGGCTCGCCGCCCATCGCCACGATCAGATGATTGATAATGCCTGTACTCGGATTCAGAAAAATAAACAGCATCCCCACAACAACGACGACCGACAAGAAGTGCGGGGCGTACGTAATGGTCTGTACGACCTTCTTGAACCGCTCGGCCTTTACTTCGTTCAGCATCAGCGCAAGGAGGATCGGGATTGGGAAGCTTAGCGCCAAGGAATAAAGACTGATGAGCACCGTGTTCGTCAGCAGGCGTTCGAAGTAGAAGCTGTTGAAGAAGCGTTCAAAATGCTTGAAGCCAACCCACGGACTGTCCCATATCCCCTTATTCGCCATGAAGTCCTTGAAAGCAATCTGAATGCCATACATCGGCAAATAGTGAAAGATGATATAGTACAGCACGACCGGAAGCAGGAGCAGATACAGCTGCCAATTCTTCACCAGCCCCTTGCGTATGCGCTCCATTCGACTGTTGCGCCCAGGTTCAAGCTCACTGGAACGCTGCATTGCAAGTTCAGTTGCCTTCATCGCCTCTTCCTCCCTGATGCATCGTCTACGTACAAGCTATCCGGCTGCTTCATGGATTAGCCCTCCGATAGGATAGCGGCAGCATCCAAATTCGGTATTGGCGAGACAGAGACAACGCCGCCGCCTTGGCGAATCGATTCGGTTGCCGCACAACCTACAGCCACGCTCATGCGTCCCGCAAGTGGAGTTGCTATCGGCTCCTTCCCATGCAGAATCATATCGACGAAGTCCTTGCAAATGTTCGGATCCGCTCCGCCATGCGATCCCTTCGCCTCCTTAATCTGATACACGCGATCTGCCAGCTCGCGCTCTGAATTGGATTTGCGCGTCCATACGTATACTTTGTCTTCCATTTCGTTATTTTCCATCCGCCCTTCCGTGCCGATAAAGGTATAGTTCCGCTGATAATCCGGTGTGAAGTGGCATTGTAGATAGGAGGCCTTGATCCCGCCTTCCAGCTCCATAATGACCATATTGTTGTCCTCCACATTCACCTCTTCACGGAATGCACATTCGATCAGTCTCCCTGGGCTCGCTTCCGTACACGTTGACCGCTCCTCACAGGTTGGACAGGTTAAGTCATTCGGCTTATCCCCGCCATAAAAGTCCAAGCTGCCGAATGCGCTCACCTTCGTCGCATAGCGCCCTGTAATCCAATGAATGATATCGATATCATGCGATCCCTTCTGGAGCAGCAATCCTGTGCTGTTCTTGGAGTTCGCATGCCAATCGTGGAAATAGAAATACCCGCCCCAGCCTACAAAATGTCTTACCCAAACAGCCTTGATCTCGCCAATTACACCAGAATCCACAATTTCCTTCATCGTACGGTACATATTCATGTAGCGCATATTGAAGCCGACCATCAGATGCTTGCCGGATTCCTTCCATGCGTTCAAAATGTTGTCGCAGCCTTCCACCGTAATCGCCAGCGGCTTCTCGCAAAAAACATGCTTGCCTGCCCTCAGCGCAGCTACGGCATGCTCCTCATGGCAGAAATCAGGCGAGGTCACCGCTATCGCATCGATATCTGCACGTGCAAGGAGTTCCCGATAGTCTGTCGTGACGAACGCGTCTGGGTTAACATCATCCTTGAATTCCTGAAGGCGCTCCGGATAAATATCAGCTGCCCCCACTACAATGGATCGCCCCTCCGGCTGATGCCAATATTTCGCGATTGTCCCTCTTCCACGTGCACCAATCATGCCAATTCGAACTTGCTTCTCTGTCTTCATTTCCTCATTCTCCTCTCGATTATGCTTGCAAGCCTTGTGCAAAATGCCCGCTTGCAGCAGCACATCGCCCTCTATAGTAAAGCGCTTTCAATACGCGATGCCGCTAGTTCTCTTGTGCAGCAGCTAAATGCAAGTAAGGGGAAATAAGCGTCAGCAATAAAGCATGCAGCACAATGGCTAGTTCAATCAGATATTTTTCTAGTCGGCTTCTTCCATGGTGAGGTATTTAGAATTCATACGAGACAGGATTCATAGGATCTAGGTGCATTTGATCTATTGGATGTATTAGATCTATTGGATTCTTGGGTTCATAAGGAGTTTTCTTCCTGCACCATGCTGAATGGTGAATAAATGAAGTGTGTCTGATGTGATGGATCTTCTAGTGTGATGATCGTGATTGATGGTCATGTGATGGGAATATGATGAGTGCTACCCAAGTACTTAAGTTTGGGTATTGAATCACTTTGCGCAAAAAAGACAAATATATTTGGGGTAAAATCTCTTGAAGTTTGGATAAAAATATCGCGAGCACATTTACTGAAAATGGTTTCACCTGCAAGCTTGTCGTCATTATATTACGCTAAACTTTCCTCCGTCAACACGTTTTTGGATGAATTTTTCATCAACCAAATTTAAAATATTTGGGGCAAATATCCAAACTATGCATCTCCCTCAGCTTCTCCGTATTGCATGGAGTTGATCAGTTTCAATACGGCGTACAGGAATATCCGTGCAATCGGCGAATACAACATAGGTAGAATAAATCGTCCCCTTCACACTATAAACAGGTAAGAGAAGGAGTTTGATGACATGAGTAAAGTGCTAGTACTCGGGGGAACCCGCTTCTTTGGCAAGAAGCTTGTAAACCTGCTTATTCAAGAAGGCTCGGATGTTACCGTTGCTACACGAGGACATACGGAGGATTCTTTCGGTGATCAAGTGACGCGTATCCATCTTGACCGAACAGTGCCTGAACAATTGCGGCAGGCTGTCGGCGACACGGAATGGGATGTCGTCTACGATAATATCGGCTATCACCCGCAGGATGCGTTCCATGCTTGTGAGATATTTGCTGGCAAGGTGAAGCGGTACATCTTCACTTCAACCTTGTCTGTCTATCCCTTCGGGCAGATAGGCTATTCCGAAGAGGCATTCTCCCCATATACATACGCCATTCCAGCCGATCTTCCGCAGGAAATCGCATATGGCGAAGGCAAGCGGCTTGCTGAAGCCGTCCTGTTCCAGCATGCTTCCTTCCCCGTATGTGCCGTTCGATTTCCAATCGTGCTTGGCATGGATGACTATACGAAGCGGCTTCATTTCCACATCGAGCATGTACAACAGGAACTTCCTATCGGACTTCCGAATCCACAAGCCGAGATGAGCTATATCACTTCGGATGAAGCAGCCCGCTTCCTATTCTGGCTGAAAAACCAGCACTTCGAAGGACCTGTCAACGCTTGCTCGAACGGGGTACTGTCGATCCGTCAGATCATTCAGCTCATCGAAGAGGGAGTAGGCAAATCTGCACTTATCGTAGACACTTCCGATCCACAGCAGGCAGCAGCATTCGATACCGCTCACCTGTCTCCGTTCGGCGTGCCGGAGCAATGGGGCCTGGATACAAGCAAGGCAGCACAGCACGGATTCAAGTTCGACTCGATTCAGGACTGGTATCCTCAACTCATTACATCGATTATCGGTTCCCGTTCGTAATAGAACAGGCTCGAAGTGAAACACACAAGGATCCGCTTCAAAAGTCCGTCTTACATTCTGACCCCTACATGGGGGTGAACATTGCATGACAAAAGACGCCTTTCCCCCACTAAACTGTGGCTTTAAAGGCGTCTTCGTTTATCTTATAGGGCCTGTTTTTTACTGCCTATTGAGAACAGCCTCATCCGCTCAGGTAGACTTGCGTACAATCAGAGAAAAAGGGAGCAGCATTCGGAAAGGCGCTGGATATGGATCCGTCAGCCCATCCAATAAAGCCTTCGCAGCAGCATACCCCATCTCGTACTTCGGAATATGAATAGACGACAATGGCGGAGAGCTGTACTTGGCGAACTCAATATCATCAATGCCTATGAAGGCAAGATCCCCGGGAATGGACAGTCCCTCTTCCGCCGCTGCCCGCATCGCAGCAATTGCCATCATATCGCTGGCACAGAACATCGCAGTAGGCCGATCTACTTGTTGTACTAGCTGCTTCATCTGTTCATAACTGCGATCCGCATCCCATTCAGCGTCAATGACCCAATTCGGGGTCCATACACAGCCCGCTTCCTCAAGAGCGATTCGGTATCCCCGATACCTCTTCTCCCGCTCCAGTTGTCCAAGAAGCCCTTTCCCTCCAATAAATCCAATCTTGCGGTGCCCATTCGTGATGAGATGACCAACCGCCACCCTTGCCGCATTCATCCGATCGTAGGAGATGACCGGAATTGACGGATCTGCTACATCGATCCCAACAATGTTCGGCACTCTCTCCTTCAGCCACTTATATTGAGCAGGATCCATTCCTTCTACACAAATGATTCCGCTAAGCTGATACGACTTCAACAGGGATTCAAACAACGTGGTGCTTCTCAGTTCAGCTTGGGTATGTAAAAAAGCAAGTGAAGCTCCTGCCTCAAGCAGCTTGGCTTCTATTCCTTGAATAATCGGAGAAAAGTAAGGATGATTGTACTTGTTGTCAGGAAGTGATAGGATGCAGCCAATCGCATGAGTGGACATAGGAGATGTGTGATGCCGCGTTCGGGTACGCGCTTTGGGATTGGCTATAGGTGTTACCTGATAATTGAGTGTTTTGGCGGCCTGCCATATTTTCTGCTTCGTCTCTTCACTTACTCGCCTGCTGTCATCATGATTTATAACGCGTGAGACAGTCGATATCGAGACTCCGACCTTCTCTGCTATATCTTTCAGTCTGACCATGATCTCCTCCCCTGGCAGTATGACTTATCTTCTTCGAAGTCGGTAAGCAGTCTAGTTGTAAATCACAGCATACCACAGCGATCATGCACTTAAAAGCATGAAGTACAAGGCAGCGCGGTTCACTCACTTCCCCTCACTTTCCCTCACTGTTTCGGGAAATTTGGCTTCAGACGCTTTTTTTTACAAATAGGGACATTTTGTCCCTGACCATTAGCCAATGCCGTGCATTATATATTAACAAAAGGTCAGTTCTATCCGCTTTGTGCAGGAACCTGTGGAGGGTCACTCGGATGAAATACATGCTCGGCATCTTTTATGTGAATCGCCTTGATCTATTGTATCGGGCCATTGCCAGTATCCAGCCCTACTGGCCGCATACGGTTATCATCGATAATTCAGACAGCCATGACCTCCGTCATGAAGCAGCCTTATCCTCTATCGTTTCGATTTACGAGCCCCCCGTTCCCTTCTCACATAGTCAATCGCAAAATATGCTGCATCGATGGGGCGCTGAGCGGCAATGTAACGCAGTTCTCTATATGCATTCCGACGCAGAAGCTCATGAAGGCGTTCCGGATGCATTCCTCGCTACGTTAGCAGCATGGCAGCAGACCGGGCATCGATGGGGCGTCGCCTTCACTAACTTGGATACGCTCGCTGCATTTCACATGGACGCAATTAGGGCTGCTGGACCGTGGGACCACCTGCTTCCTATGTACTTCTCCGATCAGGACTGGTACCGAAGAGTCGTGCTGGCAGGATACCCGATCGTTCCAACCGGACTGGGCGTGACCCATCATAATGCCGGGGCTTCGACGGTTAAGTCCAATTCCCTGCTCACCCATCTCCATCACGTTACCTTCCCGTTGTACCACCACTATTATGAGACCAAGTGGGGCGGTACTCTAGGGAAAGAGACCTACCACCTTCCGTTCAATCAATTCCCGCTCAATCCCGTAGACAATTATCTCACTGTCACGTAACCCCTGAACACGGAACGCGAGGCTCGATTATCTCTGTCTATCATAGATAGAATGAGGGAGTGTATATCGAATGAAAAAATGTATTGTATTCGGAAATTGTCACGTATTTCCCATACGCAGGTATTTGATGGCATCTCACACATTCCGCTACAGTTATAAGCTGGTAGATGTGCTCCCTATCCAAAACTGCAACCAAGAGATCGGGATCGGCGATCATGTGCTGAACGATTGTGATTTGTTCATTTACATGAAGACGAGCGATGCCTACGGCGAGCGCTTGTCTAGTGATTACTTGTTAAGCAAGCTGCCACCCCATTGCAAGAAAATTAGCATCGGCAACGCCTACTTCAAATCCTACTACCCTCAATTTACTTACAATAACAAGAATACGCTGTATGGATACGAGGATCAGAACGTTCTCCGGTTATTGAAGCGAGGAGAGAGCAAGGAACGAATTGTCGCCATATTGTCTGACGAGCAATTCTATTCTGCCAAAGAACTGCAAATGATCCACAACGAATTCATGTATAATCTCCGCCAACGCGAATTCGACATTGATATTCCACTTGCGAATTTCATCGAGCAGCATTATCAGAAGGAGCATCTATTCTGCACGGTGTGCCATCCCCGCTATCATATTATCCGCTACTTAGCGATGAATATTTTGCAGCGAATCGGAATTTCTACGATGGAAATTGCGAAAGCCTTTTACGATTCAGACTTCATCGATTTGATTCACCCTATTTATCCAAGCGTCATTAAGCATTTGGATCTGAGATTTCTACAGCCAGGTGCGCGTATCTATTCGCTGGGAGATGAGAAGTTCACCTTCCAAGAATATATCGCACGGTACGTGGATATTCACAGCCAAGAACTGCAAATGGTGTAGGGCTTGCATAAGAAACCGGATCATATGTAAAAAAAAATCAGAGGGCACTCAGCCTCTCTGATTTTTTCTGCCTTCTGTCTTCTGTTCTCCGTCGAAACATTCTCGGTCTTCTATTTTGATTTCGCAACTAGTTCTCTGTTTAATACGAAGACCTTTCCTTTTTCATTTATAGCTGCCAAAATACTTGGACTGCCCTCTTTCAAAAATGTATAGTTGTTATCCTCTACCTTCACTTGGTATCCTGTCACGTCGATGCCGAATATTTTCTTAATCATCGGATTCATTGTTTTTATGGCTTCCGCAGCAGTATACTTTGGCTTGGCGAACTTCTTCTTTAACTCTTCCCTGGAGCTATGAATGGGTCTTTCTGCCCCCAAAGAAATATTCTGTATTTTATTTGTTGCCGCCTCGATCCATACGTTTATCGACTGTTCGTTATTCTGAGTGAATAAATAACGGTCAGCCCCTTCCCCTACAAAGCGTCGGACGGAATCGAACGTTATCTTCTTTCCGCCGGTAAATGAACCTGCCGCCTGTTGAGCAGCTTGGACAGCTCTCTGATCAACCTTAGACTTCGGCACATTATATATTGCCAATTGCACTTTGCCGCTTTTCGCGTCGATGACAAGATGGTAAGGACCTAGCGTACTAATTTCGCCGCTTGCTCCATCAATGTTCAATTTCGTAATATCGTCATACGAGAGGCTCTTCTCTGTTTCTGTGATGGCTGCCTTCATCTTTGTCCGGATGCCCTCGTCCAAGGAAGAGAGCTGAGGGTCGAGATTGATTTGATAGATTTCACCGGTTTGTGCTTTGATCGTAACCTCAGCAGCAAATATTTTCTCCGCTCCCTTTACGGGATGCGTTACGGTTCGATAGTCTTTCGAATAAAGAGTAGGCTCTTTCTTCCCATCGATTTTATACGAATACCGCACGCCTTCAAAGTCAATTTCTTCATTCACGAACGGCTTCAAAGCCTCCTGCACCTTCTCCACCAGCTCCTTGTCCAAATCCTTAACGGTCTTCGTGAATCCCGGCTCGCCTTGTTGTTCGGAGTTGGCCGCAGCTGCCACAGCGGATGTCGGTCCCGGAATGGATACCATAAGAAGCGCTGCTGCGGTTACAGATAATAGAACTACGTTCCACCGTTTCATGAATAAATCCTCCTCCTACCCATTAGTTTCTCTTGCCGTTCTCAGGCAACAGACTGATACCGAAGCAGTTCCCTTTCAAGTCCACTCTGGCTGCTATTGTAGGACTGCCTTTTTTCGTAAAGGAAAATTTATTTCCGTATTTCGACTCCTGCTTCGCCTCGTACCCGCTTAAACTTAGTTGGTTCCATCCAATCAACATTTCATTTTGGCAGGACAAAAAGCCGTTCACCACCTTCTCAACTAAGTAGGGTCGAACAGATGTATAAATAAATATATTTTCCACATTTTTCTTGATGAGGTATTGAAAATCTACCTGTCACATATATACTGATTATAGATAAATATCATTTGATATGTATCAGATGATATTTCATTGGATTTGGATGCCTACTAGGGAGGAAACCCGCTATGCCGCCTAAGACGAAGTTTTCGCGGGATACGATCATTGATGCCGCCTTCAACATTGCCATGCGAGAAGGAATCTACAGCATTACGATTCGCAAGGTCGCAGAACATCTGGGGAGCTCAATTGCGCCTATTTATGTCAACTTCACAGATGTTGCGGAGCTCATTCAAGTGGTCGTACAGCGTATTTTTACTTTCAGCGACGATTATCTCCTCAGTCAGGATACGGGCCAGCCATTTCATGATATTGGCGTTGCCACACTCCGCTTCGCAAGGGAATACCCGCTCCTGTTCCGCGACATGGTCATGAGACCGAACCCCTATTTGCAGCATGAGCCCAGCGAGATGAACAGCCTAATCGACAGAATGAAGACCGATCCGGAGCTTGCCGATTTCACAGACGAAGAGCTGATGCCTATTCTGCTTAAGATGAGAATATTTACGCTAGGTCTGTCCGTTATGACGGCTAATGGCCTGCTGCCGGAAGGCTTCAATGACATTGAGGTCATGGACAGCACGTCCGCCGATATTATCGCTGCCGCCCGCATGCGGCAGGAAGGGGAGCAATTATGAATCGTCAGGAAGCGATGAGTCGAATCGAGCGGCAGTTTAGAAGCGTTATTCAGCGCAATCACAAGCTTCACAATGCCTATTTCCTCGTACATTGCGAGCCGCTAGGCATTCATCTGAACATGGCGGAAGGCATGACGCAAGGCAAGCCAGCCCTTCCGCAGCAGCGCTATTATATTGCCAGCATTAGCAAGCTGTTCACCTCGGTACTTACGGCAATGCTCGCAGAAGAGGGCAAGCTCACCTACGAAGATCCCATCCATCATTACCTTCCCTCTGAGCTGATGCACAAGCTGCATGTTTACAAGGGCACCGATTACTCTAATCGAATTCAAATCAAGCATCTACTCAGCCATACGTCCGGATTGAACGATTACTTCGAGGATCGCCCCAAGCAAGGCCCGCGGATGCTCGATCTGTTCACCTCGGAACCTTCGCGCCAATGGACGCCGCAGGAGGTCATTGAATGGTCCAAGAAGCATCTAAAATCCCATTTCCCACCCGATCAGGGAATCCATTACTCGGATACCGGATACCACTTACTAGGCTTACTCATTGAAAACATCACATCCAATCCACTCCATGAAGCATTTCGCCGTTACTTATTCGAACCGCTGCAGCTCCATCATACGCATATGGCGTTTTATTCTACACCGGCAGTAGAAGACCCTTATCCCATGGCCGACTTATATGCCGGCCAGACTGCAATCACCCATTACAAAAGCATCAGCATGGAATACGCAGGCGGCGCCTTAATATCGACCTCTGAGAACTTGCTGACATTCATGAAGGCTCTTACGAGCGGCAAGTTGATATCCAACGAAAGCCTCCAGCGCATGCAAGTATGGACGAAGTTCAGGCCGGGCGTGGATTATGGGTACGGCATTGTCCGCTTTCGAACCGTTCCAATCTTATTCCCGGCAAGATATAATGCGTGGGGCGCATGGGGCTATTCCGGAACCGTTATGTTCTATCATCCCGCCCTCGATGCCTATCTGATCGGCAGCTTGAATCAACTGCGATCCACCGCTAAGGCAGTTCGCATTATGTTCAAGGCCATTGACGTTCTCCTGAAGTGCAGATAGCCAAACGCAAAAACCCGCTGCCAGCGCTTGGGCCGACAGCGGGTTATCTTCTATCATTACACCATAATCTTGCACATATCGTTCGTGAACTCCACTGGATCCTGCAGCGGCAAGCCTTCAATCAAGAGCGCTTGGCTGTACAGCAGGTTCGTATACAGGCTCAGCTTCTCTTCATCAGATGCATGAGCGTTCTTCAAGGATTGGAACACCTCGTGGTTCACGTTGATTTCGAGCACCTTATCGGCTTTCACCGCTTGGTTGTTCGGCATCGCATTCAACACTTTTTCCATCTCGATGGATACTTCGCCTTCTGCAGACAAGCATACTGGATGGGACTTCAAGCGCTTCGAGGCTTTAACGCTCTTCACCTTATCCTTCAAGATGTCCTTCATCGCCTCGAACAGTTCCTTGTTCTCGTCTTGTTCGTCAGCAGACTTGTCATCGCCATCGGACTCGATGCCGAGATCGCCGCTCGATACGTTCTTGAATTCCTTCTCCTTGTACTTCATGAGCATCTTGATCGCGAACTCATCAATGTCGTCTGTGAAGTACAGAATCTCATAGCCCTTATCCAACACAAGCTCAGTTTGCGGCAGCTTCTCGATGCGTTCGATCGATTCGCCAACTGCGTAGTAAATGTATTTCTGATCTTCTGGCATTCTTTCTACGTACTCATCCAGTGATACCAACTTCTTCTCCTTGGAGGAGTAGAACATGATCAGGTCTTGCAGCACATCCTTGTTCATGCCATAGTCGCTGTACACACCATACTTCAACTGTCTGCCGAACGATTGGAAGAACTGCTCGTACTTCTCTCTTTCGTCCTTCATCAAGGATTGCAGCTGGCTCTTAATCTTGTTCTTGATATTCTTCGCGATCAAGCTCAACTGGCGGTCATGCTGCAGCATTTCGCGTGAGATGTTCAAGGACAGATCCTCGGAATCGACCATCCCTTTCACGAAGCTGAAGTAGTCTGGGAGCAGTTCTGCGCATTTGTTCATGATCAACACGCCGTTCGAGTACAGCTCAAGCCCCTTCTCATATTCCTTCGTATAATAGTCGAATGGCGTATTCTCTGGAATGTACAAGATCGCATTATATACAACAGCGCCGTCAGCGCTGATATGAATATGCTTCAGCGGCTTGTCGAAGCCATAACGCTTCTCACTGTAGAAGTTCTCATAGTCTTCTGTCGTCAGCTCATTCTTATTTTTGCGCCAGATCGGAACCATGCTGTTCACTGTTTCTTCTTCTTGATACGCTTCGAATTCCTTATCGTCGTCTTCCTTCGGACGATGCTTCGTCACATCCATCTTGATCGGGTAACGGATGAAGTCCGAATATTTCTTCACGATCGACTTCAGACGGTATTCATCCAAATACTCGTCATATTGATCGTCTTCCGTGTTCGGCTTGATCTTCAATGTGATAACCGTACCCGGCACATCCTTCTCGCTAGGCTCAATCGTGTACCCGTCTACACCCTTCGATTCCCATTTGAACGCTTCATCACTGCCGAACGCCTTACTAATTACCGTCACGACATCAGCAACCATAAATGCAGAATAGAAGCCTACACCAAATTGGCCGATAATGTTATGGCCATCCTTCGCTTCATTCTCCGTCTTGAAGGCAAGGGAGCCGCTCTTCGCGATAACGCCGAGGTTGTTCTCCAGTTCTTCCTTCGTCATCCCGATCCCTGTATCGGCTATTGTCAACGTACGGTTCTCTTTATCAACCGATACTTTAATAAAGTAATCTTCTTTATTGAACACCACATTATCATCAGACAAGGCTTTATAGTACATTTTGTCGATCGCGTCGCTCGCATTGGAGATGAGCTCTCTAAGGAAGATTTCCCGCTGCGTGTAGATCGAGTTGATCATCATTTCCAACAAACGCTTGGATTCTGCTTTGAATTGCTTCTTAGCCATGAATAAAAATCCCCTCTCATATCTTTTCATGTCATTACTTACACGTAGTCATTATCATTATAGTATAAGCAATGGATTAGCACTCCACTACACAGAGTGCTAACAATATAGTAATAGTGTACCTAGTCTATTTTTTACTGTCAACTATATCTCGTTCAAAAATGGGATTTTCTGATATATATTTTTGTTTTTATATCGAGCAGATAATGATGCTAGAAGCAGACAACCTATCCTAGACTTTACCTCCCGATGTCCGTTTCTATTTGTATGCCTCACTTTGTTTACAAACTCTCAAGTTTTCCATTACATCTCCTTAACCTTTCCAATACATAACCTTAACAAGCGCTTGCTATAATCCAGGTGAACAGACAAGAACGCACACTTATGCCTTATGGAGGGACATAACAAATGAAAAAGAAAGCTATGATCGCGCTAGCAACCGCATTGACATTGACTGCTGGAACAGGAATTACTTCGGCACAAGCTGCCGATAGCGTACCTGCATCCCACGTTACGTACACGAACAACGGGCAAACGGTTACACCTGCTTCGCCGGCTGTAGAAATCGACTCTCGCTTATACATGCCTCTCCGCGCACTTAGTGAAGTAACAGGCAAATATGTAGATTGGGATGAATTCAGAGGCAGTGTTGCGTTGACGGACAAGCCTGAGTTGACTGGCAAGTACAAGCTCAATGCAGCGGATCTAGCTGAAGGAATTAAGATGGGTATTGGTTCATCCTTGACTCATGTGCCTGGCGATCCTGACAATGTGTTCTACTCCACTGCTGACCGTGGCCCGAACGGCCAAGTTGAGGTTGGCGGTAAAACTCGCCGGACGTTCCCGTTAGCAAGCTATACGCCTAGCTTATACAAGATTCAAATCGATAAAGATGAAATTAAAATATTGGAGCAAATTCCGCTCAAGGTAAATGGCAAAAATCCAACGACGGGAAATGCTCATATTACCGGACTTCCGAATAGTAAAGGTCGTGATGAAGCCCCATTCGATGCCAAAGGGGAAAAAGGCCTAGCCTACGATCCATACGGACTCGATATCGAGGGTCTTGCCTATAACGCGAAGGATGACACGTTCTGGATCTCGGATGAATACGGCCCTTCCATCGTTCATGTGAAGCGCGACGGTACGATTATTGAGCGAATTGTTCCAAAAGGATGGGCTGCACAAGTCTCTACACCGCTTGTACCAGCTAGAGAAGTGCTTCCATCCGTATACAATAAGCTTCGCCAAAATCGCGGTGCTGAAGGCGTCGGTATTACGCCAGACGGCAAGTACATGTTCATGTCTATGCAAAGCCCGCTGCGCAATCCAGACAAGTCTACAGACAACTCGCGTCAACTGCGCATCATCAAGTTCGATCTTGCGACATTGCAGCCAGTGGCTGAATATGTATATGTGACAGAGGATGCCAAGCCATTCACCGGTCTAGATCAAGCAGACATTGTCATCTCGGACGTGGTAGCCATCAACGAGAATACGCTGCTGATTGACGAACGTGACAAAAATGCAGGCGATAAAGCTCAATTGAAGCGCATTTATGCGGTCGATCTCACGACAGCTACGAATATTCTTGGCAAGTATGACGACGAGAAGTCTGGCAGGACACTGGAGCAAATGTCTCTTGCTGATCTGAAATCCAACAGCATTCTGCCGCTTGCGAAGCGTACTGTATTGGATGCTGTTGAATTCAAATATCCGTATGAGAAAATTGAAGGTGTATCCCTCGTAGACGGCAATAAACTCGTAATCGTCAATGATAACGACTTCGGTGTGGACAGCAGCTCGTCCGACAACGGCACTGAACTGTGGACATTCAAGCTTCCTTACTCCATCCAATAACTTCACACCTACTTGCAGCACCCCGGAACGGACGTCAGCAGTCAGCGTCTATCCGGGGTGTTCGCGTATATTTCACACGATTCCATATAACCTACCTAATACATACAATTGATCCAAATACTAAATAAAAAGCTTCATCATATACATATATGGGTCTGTACATATAAGGAGGTTATTCAATTCATGAGAAAGAAAGTCATATCCGCCACACTTGCTGCTGTGCTCACTGCATCGCTTCCGCTGACTGTCATGGCGCAGCAGAAGTCTACTTCTACTGCCGCCTCATCATGGTATACAGAAGGGATTCAGGCGCTCATCTCCAGAGGGATTCTTCCCGAGCAGACAAAGCCAACATCCACAATCCCGGTAAAGGACTTCATTCGCTATGCCGCACTATCGCTCACCTACCAGCATGGGATCGATCCGCTAAAGGCAGCTGCGAATGAAGGCTGGGTCGAAGCTGAGGAATTCTCCTCTCTCGACGCACCAATTACGCGCGGAGAGCTTGCCCGAATCCTCGTTCGCGCCTATGAACTTGGCACAGAGGAACGCAGCGAGAAGACATTAATGGAATATACGCTGCGTGCTAAATCTCTTGGCTTACTTACTGGCTATCCAGACGGCAGCCTTCATGAAAATAAAGACGCGACTATCGGGGAAGCCGCCTCTGCACTTCGCAACCTGCGCAAGCGCCGTCTAGCTCAAATCGACAACAAGGGTGTACCGCTCATTTCCGTTGAGGATTTCATGCGCAACCCTGGCAATTTCTCGTATCAGTTGTCTGCGGACGGCAACTACATTTCTTATGCGGCTCCTTGGGAGAGCCGGACGAATATATTCGTGAAGAAGATGGATGGCTCGAGCGAGCCTGCACGCATCACTAGCTCCAAGGATCGCGATATTGCGGGGTTCTTCTGGAAGGGCGATCACATCCTGTACTTGAAGGACAAGGGCGGAGATGAAAACTACCACTTATATTCGGCAGCATTCAACGGCAATGCGGAGAAGGATCTCACTCCATTCGATAAGGTGCGCGTCGGGGTAGTCAGTACATTGTCCAGTGTGAAGGATGAAATTCTCATTACGATGAACAAGGATAACGCGAGAGCATTCGATGTATATAAGCTGAACGTGAAGACAGGGGCTACCAAGCTTGTAGCGAAAAACCCTGGCAATATCCAATCTTGGCTTGCCGATCACAATGGCGCCATTCGCATGGCTGTTGCTACGGATGGCATTGAAGGATCTGTGCTCTATCGTGATACAGAGGACGATAAATTTAAACCTTTCATTACAACAAATACAGGAGAAACCGTCTACCCGCTTGGCTTCACGAAGGACAACAAGAACATTTATGCGATATCGAACAAGGGCCGCGATAAAACTGCGCTGCTCAAATACGACCTGCAGGGCAAGGAGCAGCTACTCTACTCCCATCCTGAGGTCGACTTGGATCGTGCAGTATACGATGACAAACAAGATAAACTGCTCATGGCTACCTATATCACAGACAAGAAGCATAATTATTACTTCGATGCGGACTTCGAAGCTCTGAACAAAAAGCTGCAACAAAAATTACAGGCAACGGAAAGCGAAATCCAAATCAATGATTACAACGACGCAAGAACGAAATTCATCGTCAGTCTGTCGAATGACAAGGTACAGGGCAAATACTACTACTATGATTCAACAACGGATAAGCTGACGCTCCTTGCTGCCTTAAGCGACTGGCTTACAACGGATCAACTTGCCGATATGCATCCAATCTCCTATAAGAGCAGAGATGGCTTAACGATCTACGGCTATTTGACACTGCCCAAAAATAAGCAACCCGAACAGCTCCCGCTTATCGTGAATCCTCACGGCGGGCCTTGGGCTCGCGATGAGTGGGGCTTCAATCCCGAGGTTCAGCTGCTCGCTAATCGCGGATATGCTGTGCTGCAGGTTAACTTCCGATCCTCAACAGGTTATGGCAAAGCATTCATCGATGCTGGCGACAAGCAGTGGGGACGCGATATTCAAAATGACATTACGGACGGCGTGAAATGGGCAATCAAGCAAGGCATTGCAGATCCAAGCCGCATCGGCATTTACGGCGCATCATTCGGAGGATACGCAACGCTTGCTGGCATAACATTCACGCCGGATCTGTATGCAGCAGCCGTCGATTATGTAGGCGTGTCCAACATCTTCACCCTGCTGAATACGCTGCCGCCATATTGGGAAGCGAACCGCAATATGTTCTATGCGCGCATCGGCCATCCAGAAAAGGATAAGGAGCTGCTTAAGGAAGTATCCCCTGTGTTCCATGCAGATAAGATCATTACACCGCTCTTCGTCGCACAAGGGGCCAATGATCCGCGCGTAAATAAAGCTGAATCCGATCAAATAGTTGAAGCACTCAAGAAGAGAGGCATTAATGTAGAGTATATGGTGAAGGACAACGAGGGCCATGGCTTCCACAACGAGGAGAATCGAATTGAATTCTACAATGCCATGATGAAGTTCTTGGATACCCATTTAACAAAATAGCTTCCAATCCATAACAGGGCTCTTTCCCATGAGAAAGGGCCCTTTTTCTGTATGAATGGCGATGTATACATACAATAAATTCACCTAACTGTTATATTTTACATGAATCCTGCAATACCAATTTTTACGTATATACTTGGGAAAGTTCAAATTATGAACATATACAAGTATACAAAGGGGTTCTTTTCAATGAAAAAGAAATGGATTGCTGCATCACTCGCGGCCGTGCTTGCCGCATCGCTGCCGACGTCCGTCATGGCGCAGAAGCCGGCCGAAGCTGCCACTTGGTACAAGAATGGGATTCAGGCGCTTACGTCCAAAGGAATTTTGGATGAACATGCAAAACTGACGTCTACGGTTTCCGTTGACGAATTCGTCCGCCTTGCTGTATTGGCACTCACGTACCAACACGGAATTGAGCCGATGAAGACTGCTAAGAATGCAGGCTTGGTAGATGACGGGGATTTCACCTCTCTTGATGCGCCGATTAAGCGCGGAGAGATTGCTCGTATCCTCGTTCGTGCGCTTGGCAAGGAGCAAGACGAGAAGAGCTTGACCGATTATGCGGAACGCGCTAAGACGCTGGGCTTGCTCAAGGGATTCCCAGATGGGAAACTGCATGAGAATAACGCAGCAACTCTGCGCGAGGCTGCATCCGCACTTGAGAACGTTGTGAAGCTGAGCCGTTCCGGCATCGACAATAAGGGCGTGCCGCAAATTTCCGTCGAGGATTTCATGCGCAACCCTGGAAGCTTCTCCTATCAGCTGTCTCCGGATGGCAATAATATTTCCTATGCAGCAGCGTGGGAAAATCGCTCGAATGTCTTCGTACAGAAGATGGACGGTTCCAGCGAGCCGGTGCGCGTAACGAGCTCCAAGGATCGCGATATTTCCGGCTTCTTCTGGAAAGGCGATCATATCCTCTACTTGAAGGACAAGGGCGGGGACGAGAACTTCCACCTGTACTCCGCAGCGTTCAAAGGCAATGAAGAGAAGGATTTAACGCCATTCGATAAGGTTCGAGTCGGCGTAGTCAGTGCATTGTCCGGCGTTAAGGATGAGATTCTCGTCTCCATGAACAAGGAAGACGCCAAGGCATTTGACGTGTACAAGCTGAACATAAGGACTGGCGAAACGAAGCTTGTCGCGAAAAATCCAGGCGACATTCAAGAATGGATTGCCGACCATGACGGCAAAATTCGCCTTGCCGTTGCTTCAGACGGCATCGAGGGCGTCGTATTGTACCGGGCGACAGAGGAAGACGAATTCAAGCCATTCATTACGACATCAGGCGGCGACAATGTTAGCCCGCTCGGCTTCTCCAAGGACAATAAGACAATCTATGCTGTATCGAATAAAGGACGCGACAAGTCCGCGCTCGTCAAGTACGACCTTCAGGGCAATGAGCAGCTGATCTACTCCCATCCGGACGTCGATCTGGCAGGAGCGGTGTATGACCATAAGCAGGATAAACTGCTCATGACTGCTTATATAACGGATAAAGTACATGTGAAATATTTTGATGAATCATTCGAGGCTTTGCACAAAAAACTTCAGCACAAGCTGCAGGCAACCGAAAGCGAAATCGGCATCAACGACTACAATGAAGACAAGACCAAGCTCATCGTCAGCCTATCCACTGACAAAGTGCAGGGCAAGTATTATTACTATGATTCCACAACGGATCAATTGACGCTGCTCGCCAACCTGAGTGACTGGCTCAATCCAGAACAGATGGCGGACATGCACCCGATCTCCTTTAAGAGCAGAGACGGCATGACGATTCATGGCTACTTAACGCTGCCGAAGAATAAGACGCCAGAGAATCTCCCTCTGATCGTCAATCCGCATGGCGGCCCATGGACCCGCGACATGTGGGGCTTCAATACGGAGGCTCAGCTGCTGGCTAATCGCGGCTATGCCGTGCTGCAGGTTAATTTCCGCTCCTCTACGGGTTACGGAAAAGCATTCATCGACGCCGGAAACAAGCAGTGGGGTCGCAACATTCAAAATGACATCACGGATGGCGTACAATGGGCAATCAAGCAAGGCATCGCCGATCCGAAGCGCGTCGGCATTTACGGTGCATCCTTCGGCGGATATGCGACACTAGCCGGCATTACGTTTACGCCGGACATGTATGCAGCAGCCGTCGATTATGTCGGGGTATCCAACATCTTCACCCTGCTTAATACATTGCCGCCTTATTGGGAAGCGAACCGCAACATGTTCTATGAGCGCATCGGCCATCCGGAGAAGGACAAAGACATGCTGAAGGCCGTATCTCCTGTATTCCATGCGGACAAAATCACAACGCCGCTCTTCGTCGCACAGGGCGCCAATGATCCGCGCGTGAACAAGGCCGAGTCCGATCAAATCGTCGAGGCCCTCAAGAAGAGAGGCGTAGATGTCGAATATATGGTGAAAGACAACGAGGGCCACGGCTTCAACAATGAAGAGAACCGCATCGAATTTTACAATGCCATGGTGAAGTTTTTGGATACACACCTGAAACATTGATTAGATTCGTCTGGCCATATTCGCCCACAACGTAAAAAAGATCGGGTTTCAGCAGTCAGATGTCTCTGATGCGCTGGATCCGATCTTTTTTTATTTTCGCTATCAATATCTCTGCATACGATGCGGCAATAACTGCTCATTACTCACTTGGAGCTATTTCTCTCCTTACATGCTGGTCCCTCATCTACGGAAGGCAAGAGGTTACAGTTTGAGCCTGCCATAGACATCTCCTGAGTTCATCTAGCTATGCTGCCACACGGACAAGGCGTTCTTTTTGAAATGACTTGGCGTAACCCCCGTCTTGCGCTTAAAAACTCGGGAAAAGTACGGAACATCATTAAAGCCCACTTGGAAGCATATATCCGTTACCGACATATCAGTATCAAGCAGCATCGCGGCCGCCTTGTGAATCCGAATATCGACCAAGTAATCATTATATGTCTTACCGGTAAACCGTTTAAATAAATCACAGAAGTATGTCTTCGAAATATTAAACTTGCGGCAGATCATCTCTAGGCGCAGCTCTTCATTATAATGCTCATGAATGTAATGAATCGCGGCCGTCATCAATTCCTTGAATTTGCCCAATCGTTCATCCACGTCATCGGAATTGCGCTGTCGATCCATCTCTCGCACAAGCATCGTCATCAGCTTCAGCAGATCCGCCTTAAGTACCAGTTCGTAATAACGATTAGCCTGCTGATATTCGTCCAGCATATCATTCAGAATCTTCGATACCTCAAGATCAGTCGCTCCCGACAATGCCACCTTCGGGGTCACATGTTCCTCATCCAGCATGAACTGTTCCAGATAGGAGTAGTCGAACCTCCCTCTGCTTCCATTATGCGGTTGATACTGCTCGTCAATAAAATGCGGGAGAAACTCAAGTCCAATAATGTCAATTCCTTGACCGGCCACTAATGTAACCCGATGAACGGCGTATGGTGGGATTACAAAAATATTGCCCTTCACCATCCGATACGTGTGATTATTGATCGTATGCATGAACTCGCCTTTCACGACATACCAGATTTGAAAATAGTCATGCGTATGATCACGTATGCTGCCACCCGCATGGTTCCAACGATATATTTTAAAAGGCAGCGGTGTTCCGATCTCGCTCTCAGCGCGATAAAATTGGACATCCTGTGGCATGGGCTTCTGCTGCAACTCTCGACGCTCGAGCATCATCGGTTTCCCCTCCTCTTCCACTCTGATCCCGTTCCCAATCCAATCTGGGTTAGCCTGGAAACCATTCTCTTCTATCATATCATGATTGACCAAACAGGCGATACCGAATGTGCAATTGATAAGGCGAAATTAGCAGGCGGGAATCCTCCTCCAGCATACACAAAAAAGAGCTGCATCCCGTATGCAGCCCTATTTAACCTATATTATTGTGCAATCCGCCGTGACGGATGGATCGTGTCCACGAACAATAGACCATCATACTGATCCCGAACGACCATCGTCTCCTCAAGTACGCCCCACGCTTTAGCAATACGGGGAGTGAACATCCATGATGTACCGGGTTCAAGCTTGGCCTGTGTGAGATCCAAGAACTGATTAGGGTGGCCTCCTGCTCTAAGCAGCGCTTCTATGCTTCCTTCATTATGCGGCAGCGTGATGCGCTCGGTATCCTTGCTATTCTTGCTGGAGCTTCCTTGATAGGCATACAATCCGATCACATAATTGTCCTTCCGCAGCGAGAATGGCAGCATCTCCCCCATTGTTGGATAAGGGTGATTGTCGAAGCCGAAGCCATTATGCTCGGTTACCATCGTCGAATTATGCTTTCGAACATGGTAATTATGCCCCCATACGATGATCTTCTTATCGGGATACAGGCGCTCGGCAAGCCATGCCGTATTGCTCGCCATTTGTTCATCCCGAATATAGCTGGCTTCCTTCATCTGTCGCTCTGGCTCAATCCCTGCGAATAGCTTCACCATTCGTTCACAGTACGTCTCCAGCATATCGATGCGATTCTGCAGCACACGCTCCATAATGGGAACGAGCTCTGGATGCTCAGGGTGAACAGCCTGCAGCTTCGTCTTGTTCTCCTTCACGAACGTCTGGAATACTTGATACTTCGCAATCAGCAGCGATTGCTCCCGCTTGAATTGCTCCATATCCTTGTAGGCATGCACCTTCAAATACCATCGTTCCGTTTGCGCGAACGATACCGCTTTGCTCTTGTCGACTTGGGCGAACCATTTCTCCACAAATGCAATGAACGGTTCCGTAGTACCCTGTACATCAATCCCTGTCAAAATAAGCGGCCGTGCCGTCTTGCTCTGCTGCGCGATATACTCGAATAATGGCAAGTTCTCCTCCACCTGCCATACGCCAAAGATCGAACTCTTCATCATGTCTATAGGCGTACGCTTGCCTATCTCCGCAAACGCGGCTGATGTCTCGCCCAGATTCGATTCAAACGCGAGTACATCGTACCCGAGCTGTTCGTGCAAAAACTGAACCAGCCGAACCTTCGCTGAATTATATTCCGATGCGCCATGTGACGCTTCTCCTAAACTGACCATTCGCTTATGCTGCAATAACGGCTTCAGAAACTGAAGATCCTGAAATCGTTCCTTCGTTTCCTGTTCCTTTCCATGGCTCTCATCATGAATGGCAACCGGCTTCGCATGCTCCTTGACCCACTGCTTCCATGCATGGCTGCTTGCCATGTCCGCCTCACCAGAGTCAATGCTGCTTGCTGCTGCGCTGTTGGCGATTGAGGTGCAGGCAATCATGCAGACTGCCGCCCCCATAATGAGTGCTCTCTTCCATCCTATCATTGTTTCACCTTCTGATTATGTCTTTGTTGTCTTACATAAACAGCATAAATCGAGAAGGTTAAGGTCAAGGATGGCTCACGTTTAAGTTTGGTTTAAAAAAAAGCAAGGTCACGCTTCCTCGGCGACTTCTTGTCGTGCATCCTTCACGCGCAGTCGCAGCAGTCGGCGGAATGGGATGCGCTCCTTCCACTGGGACATGACGACAACGAGCGCATAAGCGCCATACCCTTCAATGATAATCATCGATGGCATAATGAAGTATCGGTACCGCTGCTGCACTTCAATGAACAGATGCACACCCATATAGCCGAGAATTAATAGAATGAGGAACAGATATTTATGTTCGGTATCCCTGCGCAGAATAAGAAGATCGACGGCTAAGAACAGCAGTAAGA
Source organism: Paenibacillus sp. KS1 (assembly GCF_001680695.1). Taxonomy (NCBI): domain Bacteria; kingdom Bacillati; phylum Bacillota; class Bacilli; order Caryophanales; family Paenibacillaceae; genus Paenibacillus; species Paenibacillus sp. KS1. The sequence continues at coordinate 72,596 of NZ_MAIS01000017.1, forward strand.
TAATGACAAAGTAACTGACATACGAATACGTATGAATCAAACCGAATAGACTGCTCACGCTGTTCGTATTCAGGCTCCAAAATAACGCATCAACCTCGCCCCACATAAGCCGAATTTTACTTAGGAAGAGATTCGACAGCTCTCCAACATTGGACAGGCGCTCCCACACCATTTCCTTCTCAATACGCGTTCGCTCTTCTCCTAACGGATATTGCGACACTGTTTTAAAGTCCTCTTCCGAATAGGCCCCCTCTGTCTCACGATTGAAGCCCAATACAAATTTCCACATCGGATCATGGTTCTCTAATGTCGTATTCGAGATTCCCGTTCCTACCGCAATGAAGCTAACCAGGTAGAAGACAGCAAAATAGGTCGTCATGAAAATAACAAGGAAGCCGATCACTTTTTTGATGGACTCCTTCTTCAGTACGATTAAATAAATCACCGCATAAAACAGGATACTTAATAGGATCACAATGCCCAATGGACGTATGAGATTGCCAAGTGACAGCAGCACCGCTATTACCATGCTTACTTTCCATTTGGGCGTTCGTTTTTGGAGCAAAAAGTAAAAACCGAGATAGAACAGAAACGTCGCCAAATGCTGATTCGTCAATACCGAGCTCATTACAATGCTGGGAATGAAGAAGCAGTAAGTGATGCCAGCGAACTTCGCCGCAAATTCATGAAATAGATTCCGTCCAATTTTATATACCAGCACCGTAATGCCTGCGCACCAGAGTGCATTTATGATTTTCAAGGGCAGCAAACTTGTGCCGAATATCTTAATCATCAGCGCCTGATACATCGTGAAGCCTAATTGATAGGTCCATGCCTGGAAATAATCGCTGTACTTATACGAGAAATCCCCTACCGACATTTTCACTGCGGCATCGTACATGATTTGAAAATCAGACATCGGCTTCGTATCAACGACAAGCACCCACATAAACCGGATACAGAAGGCTAAGCATGCGATAAAAAGGATAAATGCCCGTTCCTCTTGCAAATGCCGATATGCTAAATAGGCCAAAATAAATACAAAAGCCGTATAACCTGCCATAATGAATGGGACTTGAATAAGCATATCTGGGCTGTACCCCATGAAGACGCCACACATGTAAAAAAGAATGATGCACAGAAATGAAAGCAAAATAAAAAGCAGCGGTGTCTTGCATATCCGCGCTTTGCGTAACGACATCTCCAAGGATATCCCACCTATTTATAAAATGAACCCATTCATTGTACCATCATTTCTGAATCATAGTAGCTCCATAATATTACACTGCATCGTATGCCATCATGGAGCCACAATACTCACATGCTGCTACAGAATCAGGCTGCACCTTTATCTGGGCACCACAACCCGTGCAGTCGACTACTTTTGGGAGCATCGGCTTGTTGGCAGCAGCTGAGGCCGCACGTTCGTAAGGTTTAAAGTTATCGTCCCATTCAGCGAGATCGGTCATCTCATTCCCCAATTGTACCCGATACTGTTCTACCATAGCTTTTTCATCTGCACTGCGATCTATCTTCGTGCTTGCCCACACGAGAAGAGCACCCGGAACACCCAGTAATAATACAAAAACAAACAGCATCTCTACTTCTTCCTGCATATCCGACCAGATCATCATATTTCCCAGCAACACAAGCTCTACGAATAACATCATCATCCAGCCCAAGCCTCGCATGAAATTGCTGGCCCTCCATAGCTTTTTGCCAGGGAGTAAAATGCCCCGCTGACGAAGCTGCAGCTCTATTTCGGCTTTTGTCCTTCGCTGCTTGCCCTTGCGGAACAGACAAATTCCTGGAATGCCGAATACGAATACAGAATACAACAATTTCCCGAACCAATCCTCGATCTCGTGAAGCTGTGACAAGTTAAGAAAGAACGAGAGGATAAAGCTGATTTGGAAAAATAAAAAGATTCCGCCTACTACCTTGAAAAAAGAGCCTTTCTTCATTATATGTCTCCCATTCCTCCTGAATTCTACTAAAATCATCTATAGCTCTGTTGAGCTTATTTCGGTCAACAACCCCGGGTTTCTCTGATTTCTGCACAGCAAGAATTATCGCCCAGCAATTTGCTGTGCTTACTCATACGGAACCGCAGATCCGCAATAGTCGCAAGAAGCAGTAGATCGAGGAGGTACCTCGGTCTGAGCGCCGCATCCCGGACAGCTGACCATCTTCGGAAGCAATGGCGCACTGGCAGCCACCTCTGCAGCAGCACGACTATGTAACGGTTCGTCATCCCCATCCTCATTCTCTTCTTCATCGTCTTCGTTATCTTCGTCTGAGGGGTTCATGTTCTCTGTTTGCTGCTGCATGTACAACGCATCTGCCTTCGCATCGATTCGAGAAGCCCGCCAGAGCATGAAGATACCGAGGATGAAGAAGAATAGCCCTACGCCATAGATTGTCGTTAATTGAGACTTAGGCACAGGCCACTCCGCCAATACACTGAGAAACTTCCACTCGATGCCGAACAATATGATATAACCGATGAATCGAAGCAAGTCGCTCACTCTTAACGAATCGCGCGCCGGAATCAGATTCTGCTCCCGCATCATCTTCCGTGTTTCCTTGCGTTTCTTCAAATACTTGCCACCGATGAACGACATGAGCCCTGGAATCCCGAATACAAATACAGAGAATCCTAGCTTCCCTACCGGATCATCAGCAGGAGTAACACGGGATAAGCTTACGAAAAAGCCAAAAATAAAAGCAACTTGCAAAAAGAGCAGCACTCTTCCTATTGTGCGTAATAAACCACCCATGGAGTTCAGTTCACCTTTCTATCTATTTAAATATTTAACTATTGAGCATATATTCATGTTTTATATATCGTTGTCTACCCCTGGAATCTATTCATCGCCACTGCTATTTTAAACTTGCCAACTGCTCATTGCGCAGCTTCATTCCGTTAGACAACTGCCGGATCATGTCTCGCAGTTCATCAGCGCTGTATACCGTATTACGATCATGCACCATAGATCGTACACCTTCCTCCAGACGAGCGGCCTGATCCATGATCTGTCCTTCCTCCAGCACCATAGCCGGTACTGATAGCGGATCGCTATATTTCACCTGCTCCTCCAGCTTGCCCATCTGTTCCAGCAGCACATCACGCTCTGCATGCTCCCAGCCTTCCAATTCCAGTCGTGCTCCATGCAAGACAAGCTGAAGTCGCTTCTTAAATTGCATTCGATTACTCTCATCCTTCTGCAAGCGGCCAACAGATAATCGCGTGAGGCCAATGAGGAGCGCCAAAATGAACGCTAATGCAAAGGTGATGATGTGAATCCACATGTACAGCTTCTCGGATACATCCAGGACGAGCCAAAACAGCACAATATGTACAAGAACTGCAATATTGTAAATGAAGGCGATGGCTCCCATTGATAAATTCATAGGAACCTCATCTTTGTGCTTGGACAGATGGACGAGCATACTCATGCAGAATAGATAACTGATCACCCCTGCCATCATGAGCGAGCCGAAGGACAGCCACCATGAGAAGCCACGAGATGCCTCCTCGCTCAGGCCAAAGAATAATCCAACCGTTACAGCTCCTAGAATGAGAAATATCGCTGATGTAATCCACTTGAACCGTGATGCCCACTTCATGATATTCTCCCCCTATACCAGCTTATTGCCGCATTCCACGCAGAATTTTTGCCCCGGTTTAACCTCGCTGTTGCACCCGCTGCAAGTAAGCGTCGTCACCTCGCCGCAGTGCGGGCAGAACTTGGACTTGCTAGACACCGACTCACCGCAATGACGGCATGGAACAGGCATCGCTTGTCCGCATTCGATACAAGCTCCTTGATCCAGTGGATTATCAGCCCCACATTCTGGGCATGTATAATCCGGATCCCCGCAGTGTGGACAGAACTTGTTCGTACGCGGCATCTGCTCGCCACATGCCTGACATTTCACCTCAACCGGCTTCTCCGTGTCGCCACTTACAGCCAGCGATGTACCACAACCTGTGCAGAAAGAGGCATCTCGCTGATTGCCACGATTGCACTTCGGACATACCTTGTCATGCGCATCAACTCGAAGCTCGCCTGCCATCTGCGTCATGACGCCGCCTACGGCACCGCCAACCCCATATCCCATGCCAAGCCCAATACCTGCACCCATCAGATCTGACTTGACTCCACTATCATTCTTAGCGACTTCTCCAAGCGTATCGAATGTACGCTCTTGCTGATAGGTGAATCCGATAATATTCATTTCAGCCCGCTTCGCCAGTGCTTCCCGCAGTCGTATCGTAGCCGGATCATCCTCCGGCGTATTGACAGAGTCTACATAGAAATTAAGCAAACGAATGCCATACTCCTCGAACACCGGTGCAACCAGCTCTTGAATATGCTTGGAAATATCCGATATGTAGGCATTGATCTCTAATATACTAATCTTGCGATGCACGAAGTAGGAAGAAATCAGCTGGTGAATATTCATCATGAGCACGCCGCGGAAATGTTCGGTCAGCGTATCTTGATTGAATACAGGCAGTGTGCCTACAAGCTTGCCCAAGAACTTGCGCGCATCTTCGATCTGAATGCCGAACTGCCCGAAGGAACGCACCTTCACGAACAACTGATACTTAGGATCCTGCAACTGAAGCGGTGTACGCGTACCCCATTTTACATTCAGAGAATGAACCTTATTGACATACCATACTTCCGCAGTGAACGGAGAGTCCCCTCCGAACGGCAAGTTAACAATATGATTCAATATCGGAATATTCGCCGTGCTAAGCGTATGCCTGCCCGCTGTGAAGCTATCGAGCGCTTGCCCGCCCTTGAACAAAATCGCTTCCTGAGACTCATTTACGATAAGCTGCGACCACGTTGCCAGCTCATGATTGGGAAACTTCCATGCAAATACATCAGGTGAACCATCATATTTAATTACATCAATAATCGCCATATTCTGCAGTACCTCCGACAATAATAGTATGGAGCCATACACATCGAAAGGGATCGTTTCTACTTCCCTATATCAACTGTTTGTATTAATATGAAGATATACACTACATTCACTACTTTACTACTACGAGGAAGCTTGCAAAACGTATCCATAATTAAGTCCGCATGCCTAATCTTTCTTCTATCTGCTCCCATTTCTATTATATAAGGCAGCTGCTTCTTACACCATCCTCATAATGGAAATCAAAAAAATAGGCCTTCCCTAGCCCGTGCTTCATTCGGCATCATAACGTTCATACTCGCTTTGCCTCGTGCATATATTTATTTTCGTGTTAAAACGTTTATCTGGAAAATCTATAAATGTGATCTCCCTCGATTTGGCACAGTATTTATGACTACCAAATTTCAAGCAACACGTCAAACGATGACTGCAAATTGTTAAAGCGATTCGCTTTATTCCGCCTCTTCCTCCGCTTTATAACACATGGATTCTTAGGATGAATAACGCCTTCATCTCACTTCACTAACTTCATCACATACAAGACTATGCCGTTTCTATTGTTTGTCTTAGATACCGCCTTAATTTGAGCTTCACAATCCCGCCCTGGCTTGTAATTTCGCATTCTGATCCACCTAGCATCCATCTATCGTTCTAAGAAATTTGAATGCGATTACATAGATTTGTTAGTGAAAGGAGATGTTTGCTGTATTCCTCAGGTCTGGCGAACCTAACCCAATATGAAACGGAGTGTGATTAAGAATGAGAAAGGTCAAAAAAGTTAGTGCGATCTTGTTTTTTGTCTTCATCTTGGTATTCACAGCTGTACCATTGACTGCCTTCGCCGCTTCACCATGGGCACCGAATACAGCCTATAAAACAGGAGACCTCGTCACCTATGGAACCGATACCTACCAATGTGTACAAGGACATACCTCTCTTGTCGGATGGGAACCGCCAAACGTTCCTGCACTGTGGAGCAAACAATTAGCTCCTACCGACACAGAGCCGCCGACTGCTCCAACAAATGTTGTAGCCAGCAATATCACAACCGTATCCATCACCCTTGGGTGGACGGCATCTACCGACAATGTCGGTGTTACAGGCTATGACGTCTATAACGGAACGACACTTGTAGGCTCGACTGCGACAACTTCCTTCACCGCTTCAGGCTTAACGCCAAATACCACCTATACCTTCACCGTTAAAGCTAAAGACGCAGCCGGCAACATTTCCCCCGCCAGTTCGCCTATAAACGCAACGACATTGGCAATTGTTCCGGATACCCAACCTCCGACAGTACCTGCTAATGTAACCGCCTCCAACGTGACCAGCAACTCGGTTACATTGAACTGGACGGCTTCAACGGATAATGTTGGGGTCACAGGTTATGATGTGTACAACGGCTCCATACTCGCCGGTTCTTCGACAACTACTTCCTATACCGTTACAGGCTTGAATGCCAGCACTGCCTATACGTTCACGGTCACTGCGAAAGATGCCGCCGGCAACGTATCCGCTGCCAGCTCACCTGTCAATGTCACGACAAGCGCTGTTATTATAGACACGGAGCCACCAACAGCGCCTGCCAACTTAACAGCATCTACCGTAACGACGAACTCCGTATCCTTAAGCTGGATCGCTTCGACAGACAACATCGGCGTCACCGGATACGATATTTATAATGGCACGTCGCTGACAGGTTCTTCGACAACTACTTCCTACACTGTTACAGGCTTAACTGCCAACACTGCTTACACCTTTACTGTGAAAGCAAAAGATGCTGCGGGCAATGTGTCCGCCGCCAGTAATGCGCTCACCGTTACAACTCGTTCCCAACCATCAAGCCAATATGAGATTATCGGCTACTTCCCAAGCTGGGCTGCTTACGATACGCCGTCCTTCACGCCTGCCAATGTTGACGCAACAAAAGTAACGGTCATCAACTATGCATTCCTTGATATTTGCTGGAACGGCAAACATGGCAATCCTTCGAAGAGCCCCGATAATCCAAATCCAAACACATGGACCTGCCAAAACGGCAATGGCACTCCAAATAATGCACCGAACGGTTCCATCGTAATTGGAGATTCATTTACAGACGGTACAGCTGATGGCGGATACAACCAATTGGTTACGATCAGACAGCTGAAGAACACCAACCCGAATCTGAAATTATTCGCCTCCGTCGGCGGATGGACGTGGTCCAACCAATTCTCCAACACCGCGAATGACCCTGTCACAAGAGGCAACTTCGCCACTTCCGCCGTCAATTTCCTGCGTCAATATCAATTCGATGGCATCGACATCGACTGGGAATATCCGAACAGCATTGGCGTACCTTGCGCATCGGGTCAGACTTGCCAACGTACAGCCGACAAAGCCAACTACATCTTGCTGCTGCAGACCCTTCGCCAAGCTCTTGATAAAGCCGGACAACAAGACGGCAAGCGCTACTACATTACGATCGCTTCCAGCGCGAACTCCAGCTTCCTTGCCGATGCAGGCGGCACCAACAACTGGCTATCCAACGCTGCACAGTACTTGGACTGGATCAACATTATGACCTACGACTACTATGGCCCATGGGATGCGACAAGCGGCATCGGATCGCCATTGTATAACGACCCCGCCAACACAAACGGCAGCAGCCAATTCAATATCAATTCCACCGTAACCAACTATTTGAATAAAGGCATTCCTGCCAATAAAATAACCGTAGGCGAACCATTCTATGGCTATGGCTGGAAAGGATGCAACGCAGGTCCAAATAACAACGGATTGTACCAAAGCTGCAGCGGTGAAGCCACTGGCGGTTCCAGCGGCTCGACGTATGACTTCGCCCACATGCAGAACACCGGCCTGCTGTCCGCTGATTCCACAGGCAAATACACGGTTGCTGGCCAAGGCTATACCCGCTACTGGAACAATGTGACGCAGACCCCATTCCTCTACAATCCGTCTACGAAAGTCTTTATTTCGTATGATGACGAGCAATCCATTCATTTGAAAAATGAATTCATCAAAACCAAAGGATTACGCGGCGCAATGTTCTGGGAACTGAACGCAGACAGAAACCGCACCCTGCAATCCGTTGTATCCAACGACTTGCCGCATTAATACGATTAAGCAGATAATTTAGCGATAAGGATAGGATAAGCAGCACACGCAATAAAAAAGGGCTTTCCCAAAAGTAGAATCTTCTACTTTCTGAGGAAAGCTCTCTTTATGTATTCCTCGTGAGATGGATATGCCTGAACTGCTGCTGCACAAACGTAGGAGCCGATTTCTTTACAGCAGATTTAAGAGGTTGAATAGATATTCCTTCAACTATAAGGATTGCAGCTGCTTTGTTTTTTGTATATACATAAGCATCTTAAGGTTTACTTAAGAACCTAGTAAGAAAAAAGAGACTTTTAGGAACTAGAATATATTTATCTTAACAAACCAACTTATAAAATATTTCAGGAGGATTTTATGAAAAAGAAGATGGGCATCGCAATTGCTGCCTCTATTATCACTCTAACTAGTTTTACAGGAAGTACTTATGCAACTTCGAAAGCAGAAGTTTCTGTTACAGGTTCCTACAACACAAATCAAATGGCTCAACAGATAAAATGGTTAGAAGAGCATGCAATGCCATTAAAGACAACGGATCCAACAGCACCTATTCATGATTTGAGTCCGCTTAAGGATATGATCGGATCAGCTACAATTGTTGGTTTAGGCGAAGCGACCCATGGGGCTCATGAAGTTTTTACCATGAAGCATCGCATTGTTAATTATTTGACAGCTGAAATGGGCTTTAAGGCCTTAGTGTTAGAAGAGGGATGGGACAGAGCATTGGGACTCGATCGCTATGTTCTTACGGGTAAAGGGGACCCAAGCCAATATCTAAGTCCTGTATTTAACACTAAAGAAATCATAGATCTGCTTCAATGGATACGCCAATATAATGCTGATCCAAAGCATAAATCAAAAATACGGATCATCGGGATGGATATACAAGCAGTAAACGAGAATGTTTATAACAATATCATAGAGTATGTAAAGAAACATAATCCCAAACTTGTAACTCGTTTCGAAAAAAAGATGGAAGGCCTTATTCCTGTAACAAAGGATATAGATACCTTTGGCGGCCTTAAGAAAGAAAATAAAGAGCAATATATTTCAGATGCGAAACAAATCAGTACTTTATTAGAACAAAATAAAAGTAAACTGAATGGAAAATCCCAAGAGTTCGCATGGATCAAACAAAATGCTCGTATTATCGAGCAATTTACAACAATGGCAGCTTCATATCCTGATGACCCGAAAGACTTTTATTTGAAACATGATATTGCCATGTATGAAAATGCGAAGTGGACAGAAGAACATGTAGGAAAAACAATCGTGTGGGCCCATAATGGACATGTTTCGAAAACAAATATGATCCCTTTCGTATACCCTAAAGTAGCGGGGCAGCATTTAGCAGAACATTATGGAAAACGGTATGTATCCATTGGAACATCTGTCTATGAGGGACGTTACAATGTTTATAACAGTAACCATGAATATGGGCCCTTTGGAACATTAAAATTTGATGACCCGAATAGCTATAACTATACGTTTGGACAAGTCAATTACGACCAGTTTTTTGTTGATTTACGTAAGGCAAACGGAGTGACAAAAACTTGGCTAAACGAGCAACATACCATTTTTGCCGGAGTAACAACGGTAGGTCCAGATTTCCCAACGACTGTTGATGTACCATTAGGTAAAACATTTGATATCCTTGTTCAAATTCAGAAAGTGAGTCCATCTCAACTGATCAGGAAACGGTGAATTCCTGGGATTTATTTATTTGACGGATTGTCAAGCTAAGTACGACAGTTCATTCATGAACGCTTCGTGAGCAGACATCCAGCCTAGACATCTACGTGGACGATTATTAATGAGAGAGATAGCCTCGTTGCCAAGAGAATACGGATCTACAAAATAAACTTTAGATTTATGAGAGTTCTCAAGGTTGGCATAGCTAGCAAACTCTTTCCCGCGATCTACGGTAGCGGTTGGAAAGGCGGCTTAAGGATACTGGCTAGCAACAACACCAAAGGCAACCTCCATCGATAGGCGTTACGATCGGGCATACTCATGGCTAAGTAGTGCCGAGTCTTACGCTCAATAAAAGTGCCTACACAAGCTTTGCTTTCACCACGGCTAGAGACAACGGTATCCAGCTCCCAGTGGCCGAAGGTTGCACGCTTGCGAACCTGAACCAGCTTCTCGGTCAGCTCTCATTTGCAAGTTAAGGCTTATCGTTGCCGACAGAAGCACTAGATGCTGCGGCAACGATAAGCGTGTTGAGCCGACCGGGCTTCGTATACTGCTCTGAGGCTTCCGCGTTCGATTTCTCGTGCGATGAGGGAATGGCCGCAATAGTAGCTAGTTTGCGAATGATACGAAACTGGAGGCACGAAATTATGAACAACCATCGATGCCGATGGACAAATGCCGCTGTAGAAGGACGAAATAATCGGATGAATGCTTCCCAACGGAAACGCTATTTCACTCGAAATAAAGCTGTATGTTCGGGGACTTATTGTAGAGTGCAATCAAGCTCGCTACTATCTATAACCAGAGCAAGCTAGTTATTCAAGCATTAATTGTTGTATAGAGCTTAAAAAGCTATCTGATCTACTGTTAACAATACATAGAAGTGTCTGACTCCGACTATGCACCTCATCGCTTCGGAGTACAAAGAGCAACAATGAATGATATCAATAACCATATGGGTAAGAACGGAATATAATATATGGCTGCGGCGATTAAGCTCCCAGGGTTATCAGCTGTAATAATGGCAAAGAAACCGAAATAAGCAATTTGCCCACCTATCATCACATACGCA
>NZ_MAIS01000273.1:0-810 GCF_001680695.1 Paenibacillus sp. KS1
CATATTTTCAACTGATGTAGTTTTGTATGGGGATGATTCCAACATTGGATTCTCAATACCAAATCCATATGGAATTAGGATAGATAGTAATTTTCTGAAAAAAACGAGCAGTGCTGAATACAAGACATCACTCTTATTATTTGTTAATTCACATAAACTGGATAAAGAAAAAGAAGTCTCTCGTATTTTTACTTTAATACAGAAATTTAGAGAGATAAAGTGGATTACAAAACATAGTTTGGAAATTCACTTTTTTGACGAAGGACTTTACGGACGGATTCATAATATGAACAACGGTAATATTAAAAGTTTATTAGAACGGATTAAAGACAGTTCATTGTGGTCAATAAATATTAGTTCTGACGATGTAGCTACTGTTCGAAACTTTAACCAACTGGCTAAACAAATAATGAAAGAAAGGTGATATAGTGAATGGTCACGGATAAAGAGTACAGATTACTTTCGAGTAAGGCATACGATGACTTTAAAACTGGAAGTAAACTTCCATTAAAAGAAGAATACCCAGATCAAAATAATTGGATAGTCCTTAAAGTAAGTGATTATTGGAAAGAAGTATTAGGGGGGACAGGCTTTGATGCAACGGTATTTGGTAGATTAGATAAAAACGATAAATTCTCTGGCGAAGCTGTTGTGGCATTCAGGGGAACTTATAGCCTTCTCGATATACAACAGGATATCGATATGTTTCTTATTGGTGACGCTGCAGGTCAGCATATTCGAACAAGAAACTTCGTTAAGAGCCTACTTTCAAATAATAAGCTCATAAGCCCCTTAATGATCTTGGACACT
>NZ_MAIS01000034.1:0-63774 GCF_001680695.1 Paenibacillus sp. KS1
TCAAAAGCGGACTTTTTGAACAACCTCTAATGACCTTTGCTGCTTGTTATGATCACTATATTCACGGGTTGCTGGGATAATGAAACGAGAGATGCACGCGCTCATTGAACTGAGGAAGCAGATTGAAGATCGGCTCATTCATTTAGGTTTGAGGTCTGGCAAGCAGGATGTGATACAATACAAGGTACTTAATTCTTATTTCATGAGTAACTTGAGGAAGTAGAAAGGGAGGTGCATGCAATGACAGCAGGCTCCAAGGAAGACGTAGAAGGACTGAAGGAGATTGGAAGGATTGTAGCATTGGCCATCCAAGAGATGAGGAAGAATGCACGTGCAGGCATGACGACAAAGCAACTGGATGAGATCGGTGGGGAAGTGCTAAAGCGTCATGGTGCTGTATCCGCACCGATGAAGGCTTTTAAATTTCCTGGGCATTCTTGCATCAGTGTGAATACAGAGGTTGCCCATGGGATTCCAGGCAAGAAAGTGCTGCAGCCTGGTGATTTAATTAATGTAGATGTATGCGCGGAAAAGAACGGCTATGTTGCGGATTCGGGCCAGTCGTTCCAACTTGCTCCTCACAGCACGGAAATTACGGAACTGTGTCAATACACGCATGATACGATGATGAAGGTCATCTCTTCATTGAAGCATGGAGTAAAGCTGAACACGATTGGGAAAATGTTCGAGGAAGCTGCTGATCAAGGCGGATATACCGTAATTCAAAACTTGTGCTCCCATGGTGTGGGGAGAGCTGTGCATGAAGAGCCAAGTATTCTGCCGATTTACAATCGACTCGATACAAGAATCCTGAAGGAAGGCATGGTTATTACGATCGAGCCATTCCTTTCTACAGGCGCGGACTATGCGGTGAAGCAGGCAGACGGCTGGACATTAAGCACGCCTGATGGCAGTGTAGCTGCGCAATTCGAGCATACGATTATTATTACGAAGCAAGATCCGATCATTATCACAGTTGCATAGAAGCATCAGAACGATCTAGACTTTCGTCCGGTAAGAGGACGATAGTTCTGGATCGGTTTTGTTTTTACTCGTAGAGTAGGTTCTGACTGTGACACAATCCGTGTTTTTCAAGAAGAGGGGGAGCAGGACAAGGAAGGCGTGTTTGACATGAAACCAATAGGTGTCATATAATGAACACTAACATGAAACCAAATGGTTTCGTAATAATGTCGATCTCGTTAGCACATGCTGACAGATATCGAATAGTTGGAGGAATAACATCTATGACAAATCATGCTTCTCAATCATCTCTCGATATTCAAAAAACAATTACATTGCAAGCACCGATCCAGAAGGTATGGGATGCGGTAGCTACTTCGGAAGGCATTGCAGCCTGGTTCATGCCGAATGATTTCCAGCCTGAGCTTGGCTACGAATTTCACCTGAATGCGGGCCCCTTTGGCAACTCGCCATGCAAGGTTACAGAACTCGATCCTCCGAACCGCTTGTCATTCCGCTGGGGGAAGGATTGGACATTGACATTTGCCTTGGCTGAAGTTGATGGGAAGACGGAATTTACGCTCATTCATTCTGGATGGGATCCGGAGGGGATTACGGAGTTCGGCGAGACGCATACAGTTGTACGCGAGCGCATGAACAATGGCTGGGACGGATTGGTTCAGAAACTTCGTTCCATCATCGAGGCGTAAGATGGGGTCATCTGCACCGAAGCATGATGTGTTCCAAGCGATTGCTGATCCTACACGCCGCAAGCTGCTGCAGCTGCTCGCAGATCAGGAACTTCCTGTCACGGTGATTAGCGGACATTTCCCGATGAGCCGGACTGCCGTATCCAAGCATTTGCGTATTCTGGCCGAAGCGGGACTCGTTAAGGATCGGAAAATTGGCAGAGAGGTTAGATACCGGCTGGATCCGGATCCACTGCTGGAATTGAAGCGTTGGCTAGCCTATTATGATCGTTATTGGGATAACAAGCTGTCTATGCTCCAGCATTATGTGGAAAGCTCAGGTGATTCAGGTCGCTCTGAAGGTAATGTCGGAATACAGGAGCGACTAGACAGCAGTGAGGAATAATACTATTGGTTAGATCGCTAATGCAGGATATTCCTTACAAGTAATTTCTGCATGAAGGAAAGAACATCATCAACCGCAGTGACCTGCTAAGTAGCGAGCAGGATGCTGCGGTTATTTTTTTGTTGACAATCTAAAATAGACTTTTTCTAACAAAAATTTGAAAATAACCGATATATACAATGTATGACTTTGAGGGGTGGTGTGCACTTATTTTTGTCCCAATGGGAGCGATTCATTTACATGGATCGTTATCTTGTGGATGTGGGTACTGTGCTGGATGTTCTGTTATCAAAGTCATATCCGGCATTCCTGCTTCTCGATATGATTACATCATTAGTTAGATGTAAAAACCTAATGATGAGGTCGATTGAGATGGAAATAAAACAAGGGCAAGGTGAAATGCTGCCATCACCTTCGCGCCGTAAAGAGAACCACAAGCAGGAAGGGCCAAGAATCACACGAGAAAAACGGACTGTTCTGCTCATGCTCCGCATATATTGTCATCATCATACACTGGAGATGAATTCACATTCCGAGAACCGTTCAGAGCAATACGGATTATGCCCTAGCTGCGCTGAATTGCTTGCCTATGCTTGGAAGCGTCTTACCTATTGCCGCTTCGGAGAGCGCAAGACGACATGTGAACGGTGTGCGGTTCATTGCTATAAGCAAGACAAGCGTGATGCCATCAAACTCGTCATGCGGGAAGTAGGCCCTAAAATGCTGGTTAAGCATCCGATTGTTGCACTCCGTCATGTATGGGATAACCTTCGCGCCCCTGAAGGTGGTAAATAAAATCCCCCACCTCAGAATGCCCTATAGGATCATATTTGTTAGTGGAAAAACAGCAATAATTCAGATAATATATAATCGTATCGAATATAGTTAAAAATTGCCGAAATGTGGCTTGAAGGAGCGAACGTCATGTTGCGACGCTATACGATTATAGGAAGTATAAATATGCTGTTATCCGTCGCTCTCGGTGCATTCGGAGCGCATGTCATGAAGGGGTTGTTGACACCTGAGCGGATGGCTACTTTTGAAACAGCTGTTCAATACCATATGGCGCACGCGCTTGGATTGCTTCTTATTGCGATATTGGCGGATAAATTGGCGGATCAGAAGAAGGTCGCATTGTCAGCTCGGCTGATATGGATCGGTATTATTGTGTTCTCTGGTAGCTTGTATCTGCTGTGCTTCACAGGAATTAAAATGTTAGGAGCGATTACACCGATTGGAGGAGTGGCATTCATCGCTGGTTGGTTGATGCTTGCTCTTGCTGCTCGTCGATGAGTGTTCGTACTGACTCCAACGCTGGAAGGAAGATACTTAGTGAGTGACCGTAAAGTACAGAATGAACGGCAATTGCAGAAGCGGGATCGCTCAATTCGATATGCTTTATATGTAATGGCTGTCTCTTTAATTACGGCAATCGTATGTACGGGGTGGGCTGTGCTGCAGTTGGAGGGATTGGCGCGATTGTGGGTGCTGATTCTGCTTACAGCGATGCTTGGATATGCTGCAGCTGCTAAGATTAGATCCTCACACTATCAACGGTTTGGAGTAGCACATAATCTGATTAGCACGATTGAGCCGCAAGCTGTCTCTGTTCAGCCAACATGGAAGTCTTATTACGATCACCTGCCTGTTCCTATGCTGTTTGTCCGTCAAGATGGCAAGGTTGTCGGCATGAACCCAGCGTTCCAAGAGGTAACCGGGTTCGATGGCTCGCTCATCACTATCGGACAATGGATGGAGGAACAAGCTTGCTCGAAGCTGATTCAGGCCATGGATCAAGTAACAAGCGGGGGCGAGATCGAGCTGGAATTGGTCGGATGCTCGAAGGATGGCTTCCCGCAAGACTGGCTCATTCGAATGACGCAGCTTCCCGGACTGACTCATTGCCCAGAAGAGGAAGCCATTTTCTCAGTAAGTCTTCGAGACGCGAGTCCAAATCGATATATGGAAGAACGGATTCGCTACATGGCTTATTATGATGATATGACCGGCTTGCCGAATCGTCGAATGTTCATGCAACGGCTGGAAGAAGCGCTAGAGATGGCTGCTCATGCCTCGTTTTCTATTGCGGTGCTGTACATGGATCTTGATCGGTTTAAGCGCATTAATGATACATTTGGTACTGATTTCGGCGATATGCTCCTCATGCAGATTGCCGACAGACTGCTGCGCTCGATGACTGAGAATGATGTCATTGCTCGCATGGAGGGGGATGAATTCATCTGCTTCATGACGAACGCAGGATCAGAGGAGGAAGTGAAGGGGCGTGTACGCCAACTGTTGTCGGTGTTCGAGGAGCCGTTCGAATTGAACGATATCCCCGTTCATGTGACGATGAGCATAGGCGTGAAGCTTATTCATGAAGATATGCGCATTCATGATGCAGGTCTGGCCGTTCAGCAGGCAGACTACGCTTTGTCTCGGGTGAAGGAACTGGGGAAGAACGGATATCTATTCTTCGTTCCAGAGATGAATGATCGTCCGCTTGAGCGTATTACACTGGAGCATGACATGCGCAAGGCGCTGACAAGAGGGGAATTCGAGCTCTATTACCAGCCGCAGGTAGATATGTCGACCTACCGAATTGTCGGGATGGAGGCACTTGTGCGCTGGAACCATCCGGAGCGAGGTCTCATTCCGCCAGGAGAATTTATCTCCTTGGCTGAAGAGAATGGCTTCATTGTAGCCCTCGGGACATGGATTATGGAAGAAGCCTGCAGACAGAATAAGCAGTGGCAAGATAAAGGCCTTGAACGTATACCGGTATCCGTTAATTTGTCAGTAAGGCAGTTCGAAATGAACAATTTGACGGAGACGGTACAGGAGGTACTGCAGCGAACAGGGCTCGAACCGCAATACCTTGACCTGGAAATTACGGAGAGCATGACGATGGAAGTATCGCGTGCGTCACAGACCTTGCGCAAGTTGAAAGATATGGGCGTAGCGATTAGTATTGATGATTTCGGAACGGGTTACAGCTCACTGCATTATTTGAAGAACTTTCCGATACACCGCCTCAAGATTGATCGCTCCTTTGTGCGTGATTTGCAGCAAGATCCGAATGATGCTGCCATCGTATCGGCGATTATTGCACTTGGGCACAATATGAATATGCAAGTTATTGCAGAAGGTGTAGAGACGAAGGAACAGCTTGTCTTCTTGCAAAATAATCAATGTGACAATATACAGGGCTATTACTTCAGCCCTCCGCTGCCACGCAGTGGGTTCGAATCTCTGTTCCGCAGATATTCGCTGCAATCAGGAAGCGATGCAATGCTTCGTACATAAGTGAATAACAGATATGCAACAGCCGCAATAGGAGTCGACTGATCTGACTTCATTGCGGCTGTTGTTGTTTGTTCATGTGTTATTGAGTTTAGGGCTGCATATCTTCGATCTCATTCAGGTTGAATGCGTACACTTGCTTCTCATCAACATGGTATACGTTCAGCAGCTGATTTGAGGCGTCATAATTGAGGATACGGCAGGGGAGATTCAATGTGATGCCTTTTCCTTTGTTAATGCGCAAACGTAATAAACGATTCTGTTCGATGTAGCTTCGGAGCTGATTCTCGACATCTTGAAGCTTGGCATCATTGGATTGCTGTTGGCTCGGCTTCTTATATTCGGTAGCTGCGGTGCGTGCTGGCTTGTTCATAGTGGCCATTGATGCTGGTGATTGTGCGGCCGCACCCCGCTTGTTATTTGTTCTCGGTGAGGAATTATCCACACGATGATCAGCAGCTGCGGAGCTTGAATGGGCTGCGCGAACTGCCAGCTTGCCAAACGGTGACTGCTTGATATTGCGCTGCTGCATGGCTTCGGCAAGCTCCAACAAGGAACCGAGCTCATTACCGGATTGAACGCGTGAGTCCAGTACGTCGGGGTGTTGATGCAGCAATTGCAGCAAAGCTTCTAGCGCAGCCACGTTGGATTCGCCTTGTACAAGGATGTCAACATTGAACTTGAAGACGGATTGTTGAGATGAAGTAGGATAAAGCATTGTCAGTAATTCCTCCAACCTGGACATTTTGCCTAGATAAATACATTATAATACGGTATAAATTCCGACAAATATAGTTCTTTAGAACTAAATATCATTTTGCGGGCTCATACGCGCCAAAAAGACGGCGACTGCATAAGATGATACCATCCTGTGAGTCAGAAGGAGGCATTCAAAGTGATACGGTTGATACCCATGGAAATTGGTGAGAGAACCGTGCTAGGCGTTGAAGTGTTGCTGCCCAAAACGACACTTTTGTCGATCTCAACCGATAAAGGCTATATTATGTGCGGTGCGCTTGATGTAGGGCTGCTCAATACGAAGCTGCATGATCGAGGGATCATCGCAGGACGCGCAGTCGGGGTACGGACACTGGAGCAGTTGCTTGAAGCTCCGCTTGAATCCATCACTCACGAAGCTGAGCGTCTCGGTATTACAGTTGGCATGAAGGGCAGCGATGCTTTGAACCTCATGTTCTAAGGCACTTCTAAATTAAGCTGTATGATCAATGCGCAGGGGACGCATAATATTGAAGTATTCCGATGTTTTATGTATCAAGCGTCATAGCTGATTTGAAGCAGCTTGCGTTACACTTATGACCTCTAGTCCTTATGGGACGCCGTGTTGCGATGATTCATTTCACGTGGACACGGGTACATATATATAGTAGGCCAGCAGAATAAAGTTGCAAGGAATCGATGAGAAATAGGGTAGAAAAGATTGGCAAACACCATTTGTTCAAGAAAGACTTGAAAAATAGTTAATATTAACTTAGAATTATTATTAATAAGAAATTGATATCAATTAGGAGGCGTTTTGATCATGGCAAATAACGAAAAACTTCAATCTCTGTTGAATCAACAAGTAGCGAACTTGAATGTATTGTATGTGAAGCTTCATAACTACCATTGGTATGTAAAAGGTCCTCTGTTCTTCACTCTGCATGAGAAGTTCGAAGAGTTCTATAATGAAATCACAGCGAAAATGGATGATGTTGCGGAACGCTTGCTTACAATTGGCGGCAGACCATATGCTACTGTGAAGCAGTATTTGGAGCATACAACATTGCAAGAAGCGACAGGCAGCGAAACAGCAGAAGAAATGGTGAAGCAGCTTGTTAAAGACTTCAATCAATTGATTGAAGAATGCGGCGAAGCTCAAGAAGCAGCGCAAGCTGCAGGGGACGAGCCTACAAATGACTTGTTCATCGGCATTCAATCTGACCTAGAGAAGCATGTATGGATGTTGAATGCATTCCTCGCGTAAGGAATGGCGAATACAAATTTCGATACGTAAATGAAAATCATATAAGCGCATCCTGAAAAGGGTGCGCTTTTTACTGAAATTATATATAAAATTGGGAAACGATGATGCTCTAGCAAATAGGGCGCTTCTATCTAGAAATAAGGGGCTGTTATTCAAGAGGTATAAAGAGAGAGGACAGGGCACTGGTTGATTTATACAAATGATTGTTTTAAAATTATATTGAGAATCAATGATAATCATTTTATAATGATTATAATGTGATAAATCTTATAGCGTGGATAAAGATTACTTGTTCTTTCAGTATACATCTTTTCTACAAATCCATCAATCTGGAGGTTACAACACAATGTCAACTCAATTCGTCATTAATGGTTTGAAGGCGACCATTGAAGGTAAAGAGATTCTGAAAGGAATCAACCTTGAAATGAAGGGCGGCGAGGTACATGCTATCATGGGTCCTAACGGAACTGGTAAAAGTACACTTGCTTCTGCTTTGATGGGCCATCCTAAATATGAAGTAACAGAAGGTTCTGCTACATTGAACGGTGAAGATTTGCTTGAGATGGAAGTTGACGAGCGCGCTCGCGCCGGCCTATTCCTTGCTATGCAATATCCAAGCGAGATCGCAGGTGTAACGAACTCCGACTTCTTGCGCAGTGCAATCAATGCACGCCGCGGCGAAGGCAACGAAATCTCCTTGATTAAGTTCATTCGCCAAATGGAAGGCAAAATGAAAGAACTTGAGATGAACGAAGAGTTCGCTCATCGTTACTTGAACGAAGGCTTCTCCGGCGGGGAGAAGAAACGTAACGAAATCTTGCAAATGATGATGCTCGATCCGAAAATCGTAGTATTGGATGAAATCGACTCCGGTTTGGATATCGACGCCTTAAAAATCGTTGCAAATGGTGTAAATGCGATGCGTAGCGAAGAACGTGGATTCTTGGTTATTACGCACTATCAACGTTTGCTGAACTATGTGAAGCCTGACTTCGTACACGTTATGATGCAAGGCCGCATCGTTAAATCCGGCGGACCTGAGCTGGCTGAGCGCCTTGAGGCAGAAGGCTACGACTGGGTGAAGGAAGAACTCGGCATTACAGACGAAACAGTTGGACAAGACGAGTAATTCATTCTAGCAAACGATTGACAGGAGGAGCGATAGACCGATGAGCACGAATACGACATTGCCAGTGAGCCGTGAAGCGGTCGCAGCGCTTTCGAGCCGCAAGAGTGAGCCGGCATGGCTTGCTGAACTGCGCTTGCAGGCGTTGGATCAAGCAGCGGGACTGGATTATCCGATATTTGAGAAAACAAAAATTGAACGTTGGGATCTTAGTGCATATGGTGAACATGTAGAGGGTCAATTGGCATCTACATTTGCTACTATTCCAGCAGAAGCTCGCAATATTTTGACAGGGGATGAGTCTTCCGAGCAGGTTGACAACGTGCTGGTTCAGCACAATTCCAGTGTTATTTATCGTCAGCTGCAAGCTGAACTGGCAGCGAAGGGTGTTATCTTCACAGACTTGGAGACAGCAGTTCGTGAGCATGAGGATCTGGTGAAGCCTCATTTGATGCAAGCTCTGAAGGCTGATGAGCATCAGCTGGCAGCTGTGCATGCTGCAGTATGGAATGGCGGCGTATTCTTGTACGTGCCTAAAAATGTAGAAGTTGATATTCCGCTTCAGGCTGTATTCTATACAGACAATGCGAAAGCTACATTTGCACCGCATGTATTGATCGTGGCGGATGTGAACAGCCGAGTTAACTACGTAGACAACTACGTATCCGGTTCTTCCACTGATGCTTATGTTCATAATGGTGTAGTAGAAGTATTTGTTAAATCCGGTGCGAAAGTAACTTACGCATCTGTGCATCATTTGGATGAGAAGGCTACAGATATCACGATTCGTCGTGCAATTGTTGAGAATGACGGCCGCATTGAGTGGATTGTTGGCGAAATGCACAACGGTAACGCTGCGTCCGAGACGAACTCGATCCTGAAGGGGAACGGTTCTACTTCCGATACAAAAGTAATATGCGTAGGAAATGGCGAGCAAAAGCTGAACATTACGACGAAAGCCGTACACTTCGGCAAGAGCTCTGACAGCCAAATGATTACGCGCGCGGTTATGCGCGAATCTGCTTCTTCGATCATCAACGGGATTACGAAGATCGAGAAGGGAGCAACAAAAGCGAACGGTGAGCAAACCGAGCGCGTGCTCATGCTGAGCCCGAAAGCTCGTGGTGACGCCAACCCAATCTTGCTTATCGATGAGGACGATGTAACAGCGGGTCATGCTGCTTCTGCTGGTCAAGTGAATCAGGAGCAAGTACATTACATGATGTCGCGCGGTATTGCTCGTGAAGAGGCGGAGAACCTGATTATCCGCGGCTTCTTGGCGCCAGTTGTAGCTGAGCTGCCAAGCGAGCATCTGCAGCAATTGCTGAAGCGTTACATTGAAAGGAAGCTGGGACAATGATTGGACGCGAGCTTCGTGAGCAATTTCCGATACTAAATCAGGAAATTAATGGTCATCCGTTGGTGTATTTAGACAGTGCGGCAACTTCACAGAAGCCGAGGTCCGTAATTGATGCGATACAAGCGTATTATGAGAAGGACAACTCGAACGTACATCGCGGCGTCCATACGCTCGGTTCCCGGGCGACAGACGCTTACGAAGGTGCGCGGGAGAAAGTTGCCCGGTTCATTAATGCGGCACGCACGGAAGAGATTGTGTTCACACGCGGGACGACATCTGCGCTTAATCTCGTTGCATCGTCCTATGGACGCAGCGTATGCGGTGAAGGCGATGAAATCGTAATTACGCAAATGGAACACCACAGCAATTTCATTCCGTGGCAGCAGGTCGCGAAGGCGACAGGGGCTACATTGAAATTTATCCCGATGCAGGAAGATGGCACACTCCTGCTGTCTGATGTGGAGCAGACGATTACAGATCGGACGAAGATTGTATCGATTGCTTATGCATCCAATGTGCTCGGAATCGTGAATCCAGTGAAGCAGATCGCGGAGATTGCACATCGTCACGGTGCTGTAATCGTAGTTGACGGCGCACAGAGCACACCGCATATGCGGATTGATGTTCAGGATCTGGATTGCGACTTCTACTCATTGTCAGGGCATAAAATGTGCGGGCCGACCGGAATCGGGGCATTATATGGGAAGATGGCGCTGCTCGAGAAGATGGAACCAATCGAATTCGGCGGTGAAATGATCGACTTCGTCGAGTTGTATGATTCGACATGGAAGGATGTACCTGCACGATTCGAAGCAGGAACACCGATCATTGCGGGTGCTGTTGGACTTGGCGCTGCGATTGATTTCCTGAACGAAGTAGGGCTGGACAATATTCATAAGCATGAAATGCAGCTGGGTGCCTATGCAGTCGAGCGCTTGTCTGAGATTGAGGGAATCTCGATCTACGGTCCTCGCAGCGAACGGATCGGGCTCGTTACATTCAATTTGGATGATGTCCATCCTCATGATGTAGCTACTGTTCTGGATGCGAAGGGGATTGCGGTACGTGCCGGACATCACTGCTGCCAACCACTTATGCGTTGGCTTAAGGTAAGTGCAACGGCGCGCGCAAGTTTCTACTTGTACAACACGGAAGCAGACATTGACCGGTTGGCGGAAGCCTTGCGGGAAACGAAGGAGTATTTCAGCGATGCAATTGGATGATCTGTATCGCCGAGTCATCATGGATCACTACAAGAAGCCGCGCAATCGCGGCACGTTCGAGGATGACACGGTTACGGTTGACTTGAACAACCCGACTTGTGGAGATCGCATATCACTGCAGCTTAAGCTGAACGATGGCATTGTTGAGGATGCCAGATTCACAGGCGAAGGCTGCTCGATTAGCATGTCTAGTGCGTCAATGATGACAGAAGCGGTTAAAGGTAAGACGTTGGAGCAGGCACATGAATTGGCTGAGCGATTCTCTGCCCTGGTAAAAGGCGAGGACGCTGCGTTTGATGAATATGAAGATATCGAGGCTCTGTCCGGCGTGAACAAATTCCCGGCTCGCATCAAGTGTGCGACATTGGCTTGGAACGCGCTGCGCAAAGGGATCGAGAAGCCTGAATAGGCGATCAAGTGCGAGGTTCGCACGAAGGAGGTACAACAACAATGGCGAAGAAAATGCCTGAAATGGAAGAATACAAGTATGGCTTTCGCGATAATCACCAAGCAGTCTTCCAATCCGGTAAAGGGCTGACGCCGGAGATCGTTACCGAGATCTCCCGTATTAAGGGTGAGCCTGACTGGATGCTGGAATTCCGCTTGAAGTCGCTTGAGCAATTTAACAAAATGACAATGCCTCGTTGGGGCGGCGATTTGGATGAGCTGGACTTCAACGACATTCAATACTATGTGCGTCCTTCTGAGAAGCAAGGAAAGACATGGGAAGAAGTTCCGACTGAAATTAAAGAAACATTTGATAAGCTCGGTATTCCGGAAGCGGAACAGAAGTTCCTTGCCGGTGTATCTGCTCAGTATGAATCTGAGGTTGTCTATCACAGCATGCAGAAGGATCTCGAAGAGCAGGGCGTAATCTTTATGGATACGGATACAGCGCTTCGTGAGCATCCGGAGATTTTCCGTGAGCACTTCGCATCTGTTGTTCCTCCAGCGGACAACAAGTTCGCTGCATTGAACAGTGCAGTATGGTCGGGCGGAAGCTTCATCTACGTGCCTAAAGGCGTGAAGTGTGAAATTCCGTTGCAAGCTTACTTCCGTATCAACTCCGAGAACATGGGTCAGTTCGAGCGTACGCTGATTATCGCTGATGAAGACAGCTTCGTGCACTACGTTGAAGGCTGTACAGCGCCTATCTACAGCACGAATTCCCTTCACAGTGCGGTTGTTGAGATTATCGTGAAGAAAAATGCGCGTGTTCGTTATACAACAATCCAAAACTGGGCGCCAAACATCTACAACCTGGTTACAAAGCGTGCCGTTGCGGAAGAAAATGCGAACATGGAGAGGGTTGACGGCAACATCGGCTCCAAGCTGACTATGAAATACCCAGCTGTCATCTTGAAAGGCCGCGGGGCAAAAGGCTCTGTGTTGTCCATTGCGGTAGCAGGTAAAGGCCAGCATCAGGATGCGGGTGCGAAGATGATTCACTTGGCTCCAGATACAACGTCGACAATCATCTCGAAATCCATCTCGAAGCATGGCGGTAAGGTTTCGTATCGCGGCTTGACTTCGTTCGGTCGTGATTCTGATGGTGCAAAATCAAACGTAAAATGTGATACGTTGATCTTGGATAACGAGTCTACGTCCGATACGATTCCATACAACGAGATTCGCAACGACAATATCCAATTGGAGCATGAAGCGACAGTATCCAAGGTATCCGAGGATCAGCTCTTCTATCTGATGAGCCGCGGCTTGACTGAGGATGAAGCGACTCAAATGATCGTTATGGGCTTCATCGAGCCGTTCACGAAGGAGCTCCCAATGGAATATGCCGTTGAGATGAATAGATTGATCAAATTCGAAATGGAAGGCTCTATCGGTTAATGACTGCTTCTGCAGTCTGCAAATCGGCCTAACCTTCATAAGATTGAAGTCACATACGTGCTCATTTGTTTGCTGTACATGTACAGCAGGCAGGAGCACGTATTTTTTTGTGTGCTGATCGGCCTTATTGCGTTTCATTCCTCATTGTCTGTTCCCGTTTTTGCTGTATCCGCATGGTACACCCCAAATATGGCATACTAATCCCTATGCTGATGTTCAACTTGCTTGCAGCGGGTTCGCATCTATGTTATCTCACTACGCAACAGGAGGATTGGAAATGGTGGACCCTATCCAACAGGAGCGAAAGTTGCGGCACATTCGTCGCAAGCACAGATTCCGTATCATGATGTTATTAGGCTGTATGGTAGTATGTCTGCTTGCACCAGCCAATGCACATTCTATGTCCGTAGCATCACAAATCGACACCCATCATGAGAGTGCGCCAGCTCGCAGAGATCGTGCCTATTATGAAGGGCGAGGAGATATCGTCCGGGAAGTGCCGTCTGCCGGCAAGCGGATTGCACTCACATTTGACGATGGTCCTGATCCAACTCGCACTCCGGTTATCTTAGACCTGTTAAAGCAGTATAATGCCAAGGCTACCTTCTTCGTCGTAGGATGGAGAGTAAAGTCGCACCAGGAAATAGTGAAGCGCACAGTTCGTGAGGGACATGAAATTGCGAACCATACGTATCATCATAAATATTTTCGCAAAGGTGTAACGAAGGCCGAGATTGAAGAGGAAATTATGAAGGCGCATCGAGTGATTGAAGAGGTAACAGGTACGCCGCCTCAATTGTTCCGGCCACCTGGCGGGTATTATAATGAGCGGCTTGTAGAAATTGCACGGGAGAAGGGGTACCGCGTTATTTTATGGTCGTGGCATCAGGATACGAAGGATTGGCGTTCGCCAGGAGTAGATCGAATTGTCAATAAGGTGCTTGGACATGCAAGAAACGGTGACATTGTACTGATGCACGACTTAGTAGAAGGAAGCACACAGACCATTCAGGCGCTGAAGAAAATACTGCCCGAATTGAAGCGGCGGGGCTATTCATTTGTCACCGTTTCTGAATTAATGGCATATCGGGTTAAGGCGAAGACTTCCTAAGTTCATTTGTTCAGTCAGGCTAGAAGGGTTCATACCCAGCGAAAGACGCCGTAAGTGTGTTCATCATCAGGCACACAGTAAGTTACATGCACACTTCTTCAATATGAAGATCGCGGCATTGTGTCAAATCAACGAAACGATTATCAATTTGCACGAGCGGCCGGAAAAATTCAGTCTGATGATTCATGATGATTGTTCCGGTTCGCCCGTCGCTTAGGCGTGCCTGCTTATGGATGAAGTTAGGCAGCATATGGCGAATGAAGGTATGAACAATGTGGGGATCAAGTCCGCTGTAGCTCATCGAATCAAGCTCTTTCAGAACCGTAAATAAATCCTGCTTGTCCCGATAAATTCGTGTAGACGTCATGGAGCTATACACATCAGCAACTGCGATGATACGTGCTGTCGGATGGATCTCCTGCTCAGCAGCACCATAAGGGTAACCGCTTCCATCTAAGCGTTCATGATGCTGGAGGGCCGCCATCGCGAGCCAATTGTCGCTATAGGAGGAACGGACGATTTCATAGCCGATCACAGTATGCGACTTCATCTCTTCGAACTCCGAGCTCGTCAGCTGTCCAGGCTTGAGTAGGATCGACTTGTGAATGCGACTCTTGCCGATGTCATGCAGAAATCCTGCCTTGCATATGCGCTCCGCATCCTCTTCTCCGTAATGCATCCACTTGGCCAAATAGTAAGACAGCATGCCGACCTGTACGGAATGCTGGTACGTATAATTATCCTTCGAGTCCAGCAGAAGCAAGAGGGATACAACATCACGCTGCTTCTCCATCTGTTGAATAAGCGGTGTGATGGACGATTGTACAAGCTCATCCTGCAGAAATCCGTGCTGGATAACATCCTGAAAGATGCTCTCCACATTTCGAGTTGCCTCCATGTAGCCTTTCTGCATTTCCTCATGAACGATATGATTTGAACTTGGCGGCACATTGATCTGGGATGGGGATACAGCCTCTTCATCGGTGAGTGGTCTTGCTTCGATGTCTACCATATCCATGTGATGACGAATAAGTAGGGCGATGTCCCTATGCTTCATAACGGTTCCAGCAGACAGAACCAACAGCCCTCTATCATTGAAAATATCCTTCGTGAGAGTGTCCCCTTCGTGAATTTGCGTGACATGAATCCGCACCAAATGTCTCACCCTTCTAGTCATTTTGTACTACATGTATCATTTATCATATCAAAGCCAGTCCCAAGATAACAGTAACATTTTCCAGGAAAATGTGAAGAATTGGTGCTGAAATGTTCCCTCTGCTCGTATACAAAGAACAAGATACTTTGTCCGAACGTGAAATGCTCGCAATCATTCAAATCATCATGCTGAGTATTTCTACGTATGGGGGAAATGAGGGGTTTAGCCATGTTCTATGTCATTGTTGCAATTGTACTGGGCATCGTGGAGGGACTGACAGAATTCATACCTGTCTCATCAACAGGTCATATGATATTGACGACGAAGCTGATGGGGATTGAGGAGCAGGCCAACTGGCTCAAGACATTCGAAATTGTCATTCAACTGGGGGCGACCTTAGCCATGACGGTTGTGTATTGGGATCGCATATTGGAGATGCTGGGATTGCGCAAGCGAACCGTACAGCAAGGACATGTCATCTGTCCTCGTCTGAATCTGCTCCATGTCATTATTGGAATAGCGCCTGCATTAGCGGTGGCCTATGTAGCGAAAGACCATATTAAGCAATTATTTGACAGCACGGAAGCGGTGTTATGGGCGCTTGTAGTCGGCGGTGCATTTATGTGGTTCGCAGAATGGTATGGGTCTCGCAGACAACCCTCGGCGAACACGATCGATGAAATTAATTATAAGCAGGCCTTTTCAATAGGACTCTTTCAAATATTGTCTGTGCTGTGGCCAGGGTTTTCCCGATCAGGCTCTACCATGTCAGGTGGTATGCTGAGCGGTGTCAGCTACCGGGCGTCTGCTGATTTTTCCTTTCTCATTGCGATTCCCATTATGTGTGCGGCAAGCGGCTATGAACTGCTCCAAAATTATAAGATGTTTACACTCGATATTTTCGCTTTTTTTGTACTTGGTTTCTTAGTATCCTTTGTTGTAGCCTATGTGATTGTTGTTGCCTTCCTCAAGCATATTCAGCGGATTAAGCTTCGTCACTTTGCGATTTATCGCTTTGTTCTCGCAGCATTGTTCTGGTACTTCATGATGTAGCAGAAAGGAATGTACGGTAGTGACTCGCTAGTCTATCGAGAATTTGATATGATTAATTCGATGCATTTTAAGTGAATGTAAATATCATAACTTCAGGGGTTGACTCTGCTTGCGATGGGTACCTATACAAGCGTGCCGGGCTGGCATGCGATTAGCAAAACAAATATATAATGAAGAAGGTCTAGTGCTGCTCAAGGAGCAAGTAGAGCTTAATACCGCGTATATTCAGCGCTTGGAAGCGATGGGCGTATCATACGTATATGTAGAAGATGATCGGACAGAAGGTATTCATGCGCCGGATGTGTTGAGCGATGAGACACGAAGGCTGGCTAATATGACGATTCGCAAGCAATTCAAGCAATTGATTGATGAAGGCATGACACGGAAGCGTGCTGCCTCGAATTCTACATTGAATCGCGAGTTTTTCGATGTATTGGATGCCATCATTGGCGATTTGTATGGCAACCATAAGGCGATGGTAATGCTGAATGATATGCAGACAACTGATCATTATTTGTTCCGACATTCCCTTAATGTGTGTGTATATACGACCCTGCTAGGACTTCATCACGGATATCCCCGCAATGAACTGCGGACATTGAGCATGGGGGCGCTCCTTCATGACATTGGCAAGACGCAGATTAATCTCGAAGTATTGAACAAGCCAGGTTCATTGTCTGATGCTGAATTTGCACATATGAAGCAGCATGCGGAGATAGGATACCGCATGTTGAAGGATGAGCCGAACATTCCGCTTCTCGCAGCGCACTGTGCTTATCAGCACCATGAGCGGTTGAACGGTTCTGGCTATCCGCGCGGCATTAAGTCGCCGGATATTCATGAATATGCGAAGTGGATTGGGATTACGGATTCATATGATGCGATGACAACCCATCGTGTATACCGTAAGGCAATGCTTCCACATGAAGCACTTGAAATTTTGTATACCGGATCAGGGACACAATACGAGCAGGGTATGCTGGAATTGTTCAGAGACCGTATGGCTGTCTATCCGATAGGAATGTCCATTCATTTGAATACAGGCGAGACATGCGTTGTTGCCCGCATTCATGCTGAGTGTCCACAACGACCAGTTGTAAGAGTACTGTACGACGCTGATGGCAATCCATTGAAGACCCCTCATGAGATCGATCTATCCAAGAAACTCCACGTTATGATCGTGGGCTATCACGCAGCTGATTAATAGCGCGTAGGCAACACACAAACGAAGCAAGTAAGCTCTGCAATTATTCATTATTATCATCATATTCCCTTTATTCAGTCTACAAGTGAGCAGGGGGTTCTACACGTGAGGGAAACAGCCAGAACAGGTTGGTTGTGGCACTGGGGAACGAGGATGTATCGTTGGCGTCATGGGGTATTGATCATATGGACGCTTCTATTTGCAATGGCTTCGGTATTGGCTATACAAGTGCCTTCCATGCTTAAGGATAATGGGTTTACGCCGACAGGAAGCGAATCTTATGTAGGATATGAGCTGCTGCGCGATGGGCTTGGTCTCTCTTCTACGACGATGGATATTGTCTATGAGAGCAGCGACGGCAGGTCGCTATTGACGAAAGAATCGATACAGCAGATTGAACGTTCCCTTACTGAATTGAAGCAGAATTCATCCGTCGGTGACGTTCAGCTGCGGACTCAGGATAGAACGGGAGTGCGTAGCGATGTAGTTGCTGCACATGTCCGTCTTAATATGGATACGGATGAAGCGCTGGATCGGTATACCGATCTGCGTAAGCTTATATCCGACATTCCGTTCGCGAAGGCCTATGTGACTGGTGCGACACCGGTCTACTATGATATTCAGACTGCGAGCAAGAACGATATTGTGAAGTCGGAACTAATCGGACTTCCAATCGCGCTGCTCGTCTTATTGTTCGTCTTCGGAACATGGCTTGCGGGATTCCTTCCGCTCATTGTCGGGCTGTTCAGTGTGACAACTACGCTCGGGATTATTTATGGAATTGCTCAGCTAACAGATACGTTAAGCAATTTTTTGCCGAATATGGTGTCCATGTTGGGACTAGCTGTTGGCATTGATTATGCGCTCTTCATTGTAAGCAGGTTCCGAGAGGAGCTTGCCAAGCAATCTTCTGTTGAGCAGGCTGTCGCCATGACGGCGCAGACCGCGGGTCAGTCAATTTTATTTTCTGGTGTTGCGGTGCTGATCGGCTTAATTGCTATGCTGTTTATTGATTTATCATTGTTCCGCTCGTTGTGCATTGGTGGAGTTATCGTAGTCATGATGTCAGTCACAGCGGGGAACACGCTCCTTCTGTCACTATTAAGTGCACTCGGCGATAAGGTGAACAAGTTCCCTATCATTCCTGCCCGGTGGAGGAGTGCCGAGAAGACGAGTGGCAGTGAACTATGGAGCCGTATTGCACATGGAGTGATGAAGCATCCCGTAGGGATCGTTCTGCTGCTCACAACTGCATTGGCTGCTTGTGCATGGCCGATAGGCAGTATGAAGATTGGGATACCGGATGCAGAGATGCTACCGCCGAAGTACGAATCGCGCTACGGTGCAGAATTGATGAGAGAAGCGTATGATGAGCAGGCGTTGAATCCAATTCAAATCGTTGTGGAGACGGACAAGCCCTATTCTTCTATCGAGACGATACAAGCGATACAGGGGCTAACATCCCGTATTCGACTTATAGAAGGTGTAAAGCGTGTTGACAGCTATGTGGATGCATTGGCTCAGTTGAATATTACAGGAGCTGAAGCGCAGGCAGCGGCGTTGTCCCGACCAGAGGTGCGTACGCAGATGGAGGCGAAGATGCCGCTTCATGACAAGATGCTTGTGGTGCAAGTGATTTTGAGGCTCGACATGAAGGGTGATGCTGCGTTCAAGTTAGTGGACGAGCTGCGCCAGATAGATTCAGGTTCGGGATTGAGCAGGAAGTATGTAACCGGTGGGCCTGCGGTTCAGCATGATATCATTGAACGCATCACGACTGCGCTTCCGTATGTGATCGCGTTTATTCTTATCGTGACCTACATCGTGCTCTTCGTCGCATTCCGCTCGGTTCTTCTGCCGCTGAAGG
This sequence comes from Paenibacillus sp. KS1, assembly GCF_001680695.1. Classification (NCBI taxonomy): domain Bacteria; kingdom Bacillati; phylum Bacillota; class Bacilli; order Caryophanales; family Paenibacillaceae; genus Paenibacillus; species Paenibacillus sp. KS1. The sequence goes on from NZ_MAIS01000034.1 coordinate 19,294, forward strand.
CGGTCATCATGAACATGCTGAGCCTTGGCGCAAGTCTTGGCATTGTCGTCCTTGTCTTCCAGCATGGCTATTTAGCTGATCTATTGCATGTAACGTCTACAGGAATGGTGGTGGCGATGCTTCCTGTCATCATTTTTTGTGTCGTGTTCGGCATATCTATGGATTATGAGGTGTTCTTGCTGTCACGGATTGCGGAAGAGTATGATCGAACGAAGGACAATGAGCACAGCACCGCTCAAGGGCTGATGAAGACAGGCAGTATTATTACAAGTGCTGCCTTCATCTTGATTGTTGTTGTTGGTGCGTTTATTTTCACCGATAACGAGATGATGAAGGCTATCGGGCTTGGGCTTGCAGTATCTGTATTTTTGGATGCTACACTCATACGAGTTCTGCTCGTTCCCGCATTTATGAAGCTGATGGGGCATGCCAATTGGTGGGTCCCGAGCATGTTTCGACGCAAGGAAGGGCGAAGTATGCTATAAATAAGTAAGCAATTATTTTCTGCAATAAAGATTGTAAGCAGGCAACTAGAAAGTTAGGTGGAATGAATCATGAATCAATTGCAAGCGGAGAAGGCAGCGAATACGGAGCAAAGAGGAACAGTAGGTCTTAAAACAATTAGTCCAGCCTACGATCCATGGGATCCGATTCGTTCTTTGCAGCAATATGGCCGTCATCTATTGACGAGTGTGGAAATGACTGTGGCCCAGGCATGCAATATGCGCTGCGAGCACTGCGCAGTAGGACACACACTCGTCGCAAATGAGCCTCCCAAGCTGCCGCTTGATCTAATGCTTCAACGGCTTGAAGAGGTTGAGCACTTGGAGACGATAAGCATTACCGGCGGTGAGCCGATGTTCCACGAGAAGACGGTCAAGGAGTATATCGTTCCTCTGTTAAAATACGCACGTGAGCGCGGGATACGTTCCCAGATCAACTCGAACTTGACGATGGACATGCGCAGATACGAGATGGTTGCTCCCTATTTGGATGTCATGCATATTTCATTCAACTACACATGTATGGAGGACTTCCATGCAGTCGGCTTCACGCACAGCAGCCACGAAGTCAAATCTGGGGCCGCAGGTCGACTGTATGAGCGCATGATTGAGAATACACGCAAGCTGAGTGAGGCAGGCATGTATATTTCCGCGGAATCGATGGTCAACTATCGGACGCATGACAAGTTAAGCGAAATTCATCAGATCATCGATGAAATGGGATGCAAGCGACATGAGGTTCACCCGATGTACCCGAGCTCCTTCGCGGAGAACTTGCCGGTGCTACCAATCGAACAATTGCGTACCTCTATTCATCGGTTGCTGGATACTCGCAATAAGGACATGTGGATGTTGTTCGGCACGCTGCCGTTCTTCTCCTGTAATTCCAATGAGGAGGATCAAGCGCTGCTCCGCCGCCTCCATAGAGAACCAATGGTGACTGTGCGCAACGATCCGGATGGCCGCAATCGATTGAATGTCAACTTGTTTAGCGGGGATATCTATGTTACGGACTTTGCAGATATTCCGGCGTTCGGCAGCATCTACTCAGGCAAGCTTGACGATACATTCAATGCTTGGCTGAATGAGCATCCACTCTCCAGAACGGTGGATTGCCATTGTCCGCAAGCATCCTGCTGCGGGCCGAACTTGCTCGTTGCGGATATGTACTATCGAGGTGTTAATTTCAAAGAACGGACAGCTGTGATGTCTTAGTTCATCCATAAGGAAGCGGGTGGGTTCATTGTACCCACCCGCTGCTCTTAACGGGATTGCTGCTCCAAATGATTCGCAATCAGCTTACCATGATGGCGGCCAGACTCTATAAATATCTCATTGGCATCCCGGCCTGATGAGATGACTCCAGCTACATACAATCCAGGGACATTCGTCTCCATCGTATCAGGATCGAATACCGGTTTCTCGCGATCGCTCTGCAGCTCAATTCCGCTAGCAGTCAGCATCGTTCGATCCGGTCTGAATCCGGTCAAGGCGAGGACGAAGTCGCTTTCGATGACATCCGTGCCCCCCTCATTACGCTCAATATGAACCTTATCAGGTTCGATGCGTACGACCCGAGAATGATAGTGCATGTCAATATGTCCCTTCGCGATCATACTCTCGAAAATGGGACGTACCCATGGCTTAATATGAGCAGTTAACTCATCACCGCGGTATACAACCGTCACCTTAGCTCCAACTCGCATAAGTTCAAGTGCAGCATCAACGGCTGAATTGTTGCCGCCAATAATAACAACATTCATTCCGGCATAAGGGTGAGCTTCTTGGAAATAGTGCGAAACATGCGGAAGTGTCTCCCCTGGGATCCCAAGCATGTTCGGATGATCAAAATACCCTGTTGCAATGACTACATAACGCGCGCGGTGCGAGCTGGATAAGCCGCTGCGTGTCGTAGAATGAACGGTGAACGTGCCATCCTCTTCTTTGTAAACATGCTTCACTTCTTCATAAGATCGAATTCGCAGCTCATATCGCTCCGCAACTTTGCGGTAGTAGACAAGTGCTTCATCCCGGTAAGGCTTGTCGTGCGGGCTGGCGAATGGCATGCCGCCGATTTCTAGCATTTCCGGTGTACTGAAAAATTGCAAATGGGTAGGATAACGATATATTGAGTTCACAACACAGTGCTTCTCAATGATGAGCGGATTCATACCAATCCGTTGTAATTCTATAGCAGCGGACAGTCCACATGGACCCGCGCCGATGATGATCGCCTGTTCCAATTGATTCGCCTCCGTATGACTAGTTGGTTGCTGTGTAATCCAGTGCCTAGTATATTCAACATCCTTATCATATCGAACGTGAAAGGAAATGGCTATCCTCATCCTGACATATTGATTACAAAACATTTACAATATTACTAATGATTCGACGATCGATGTTGTGTACAATGATGTATAGTCTGTGCAATGACAACCATAGAATTGGAGGGGAAATAATGACTACATATTCTGACGTATCTCGAGCTGCGAGCACTTTGAAGCGCCCGGAGGCGATGATTTTTGATATGGATGGAACGCTGTTCAAGACAGAGACACTGTTGATTCCAGCCTACCACAGAACATTTGACCAGCTTCGCAATGAGGGACTGTTCGAAGGGCCAACCCCGCCGGAGGAGCGTATCTTAAGCTCTCTTGGTATGCTGCTAGCAGATATTTGGGAGCGTGTTATGCCAGAGTCCAGCGAAGAGGCAAGACTGCGCGCGGATGATCTGCTGCTCGAATATGAGTTGAAGGGCTTGCAAGAGGGTGGAACAGAGCTGTACCCGCAAGTGGTGGAAACACTTGCCAAATTGCGAGAAGCTGGTGTAAAGTTGTTTGTGGCAAGTAATGGGTTGGAAGAATATGTGCAAGGTGTAGCTGCTGCGCACGGATTGACCGAGCTATTCACGGAGCTGTATAGTGCTGGAGGACGGCAGACTTCGACGAAGGTGGAGCTTGTAGAGCTTCTGTTGAAGGAGCATGGTATCTCCTCAGCATGGATGGTTGGAGATCGCTCTTCAGACGTGGAGGCCGGCAAAGGAAATGGACAAACGGTTATCGGCTGTCAATATGCAGGTTTCGGTGCGGACGAAGAATTGAAGGGCTCGGACGTTCTTATCCATAACTTCGATGAGCTGCTGGAATTGTATGCTTCATCGGAACAATAACAACGATTAATAATCACTGAAGGGAAGACAATAATGAAGAAGTAACGTAAGCATGTACCGTGGTGGGCCAGACCGCCTCCATCGTTTATAGTAGTTGGACAAATGCGTACGCGCGTAACAACTTAAAACATGTGGAGGCTGATTGGAATGAGTAAACCTGAGATGGATGTTGCTATCGTATGTGGACCGGATTGTGATATGGAGACGCAAGCGCTTCGAGCTACCTTGGAGTACTTTGGGGCAAGGGTATTTATGTATTGGGTAGGAAGACCGAATGACTTTATCGATGTATTGTCCGGCAAGGATCTGTTCCCTAATACGGATCTCGTCATTTTGAACTTTCACGGGGACGAGGGCCGCTTCGTGATGCCTGAGATTGGGCACGAGGCATATGAGGAAGGGGAGCCGCACGGTGATTTCGGAAGCGAGGCAGTTCGGCAATTTGCCAAGCTCGGTGGCCGGACAGTCGTCTGCAACGGATGTGATTTGGGCAATAAGGAGATGGCTGAGGCATTCTTGGATGGCGGCTGCCAGACTTATATCGGACCTGATGATTATCCATATGGGAACAGTACGTTGATGTTTGTCACCCGTTTCTGTTATGAACTGATCCAGAACAAACGAAGCGTTCAGCAGGCTTATGAACTCGCTCGTGCCGCGGACGAAGATACGATGATGTATCAACTGTATACGAAGTAAGAGAGGAGATGCCGCACACTTGTGCGGCATCTTTGCCATGTATGTGAGCATAAATAGGGTTGACCCAAGTGGTGAGTAGGGGTAAGATGGATGGAAACTTTAGGGAGGCAGATGCAATGATTCGTATGATGAAACCTAAAAGATTGAAGCAAGGCTCGAAACTTGCGGTGATATCTCCATCGAGTGGACTCCCATACTTATTTCCAGAAACCTTCGAGCTCGGGCTGAGCAATCTGCGGGAGATGTTCGGATTTGACATAGTCGAAATGCCGACAGCTAGGATGGAGCCGACTGAACTGTATCGTCATCCTGAGCTGCGAGCGCAGGATATCAACCAATGCTTCGGTGATTCGAGCATCGATGGCATCATTTGTTCCATTGGCGGTTATGAATCGATTCGAATATTGCCTTATTTGAATACGGAAATCATAATGAACAATCCAAAGTTCATTATGGGATTTTCCGATGCAACGACGTTCCTCTCCTACTTGAACCAGCTCGGAATGATCACCTTCTACGGTCCATCGATTTTGGCGGGGATAGCCCAATTGCAGCATCTGCCTGAAGCGTATTCGGAGCATCTTCGTGATTTCTTCTTCTCGGATCAATTTCCATACAACTATGTCCCATATCGTCGGTGGACCAACGGATACAAGGATTGGGGCAATCTCGATACGCTTGGAGAGTGCCAGGAGTTTTACTCGAATGAGAATGGATGGACATTTTTGCAAGGAAGTTCTGCCCAGCAGGGTGAAGTATGGGGCGGCTGTATTGAAGTACTGGAATTTATGAAATCGACAGCGTACTGGCCTGATCCATCGTTCTGGGACAATAAGATTCTCTGCTTCGAAACTTCTGAGGAGAAGCCTTCACCGATGCATGTAGGCTACATGCTGCGCAACTATGGGATGCAGGGTGTGTATGAGAAGGCGAAGGGGATCGTGTTCGGTAGAGCCAAAGACTATAGTGAGGGAGAAAATAAACAATTGTACGACATTATCGTCAATATTGTAAAAGAGGAATTCGGTGCCGGAGATCTGCCGATTGTTGTGAACTTCGACTTCGGCCATACGGATCCGAAGCTTATCCTGCCATTAGGCGGAAGAGTGGAACTTCGCCCTCATACGAATGAGGTTGTGCTTCTTGAAAGTCCATTTCGTGACTAGATGCGAACAACCCACATCATCGTATCCTTAGGTACGCGTGGTGTGGGTTGAGCGCTATTATGTCATTTCTGGTCTTTACCGGATGAGAGTGCTCCTTCAACAATAGAGATCGCCGCATCGCCTTGACGCTTCCCCTTCTGGCGATATAGCCATGATGCATATTCCATTGGCCGTGCGATTGCATTCCGATAAGTATCTCGATCCCCGATTCGATGGAACACTTCCCGTGCAGGCTTCGGATTTACTTCGAGCAGCCATACATGCCCCTTGCGGTCGATCGCGAGATCCAGTGCCAATTCACATAAGGCCCCATATTTCTCTTCTAGGAACTGTGCGATCTCGAGACTGATCCTCTCTGCGTCATCCTTCACTTCTGCAATTCGATGCTCATCGCCTATCCATCTGCGGAGCAGTTCATCCATCCGAACCGCCTCTCCACCGCCATGCAGGTTGGAAGTGATGCTTTTATTTGCTCCAACCCGACCTGCACAGCCTGTCACTTCCCATTTGCCTTCGCCATTTTTTTGCACGAGCATGCGATAATCATGCACGCGTCCGTTCGGCAGCTTCAGCGCAATCCCTTGCTGGACGAGATAACGGTCTCTAGCTCTCCAGGCAGCCAGTTTCCTTGCTAGTTGGCCAATCGTGAGCTTCTGCGGACGAATAATCCGACGCTGATGATCACGCCCTTGTACGAATACGGTGGTGGGATTGAGAGACGAACGCTCGATACGCATAATGCCCCTTCCACCTGTACCGTTTATCGGCTTCAAATAGATTAAGGAATGAGAGCGCAGCATACTCTGCAGATCCTGCATGGACTGATATAAGCGGGTAGTTGGCAAGTGCCCCTTGACCGAAGGGACAGTCGACAGCACCTGGTGAATCGTCCATTTGTTGCGCAGCGGCCGATTTAAGAACAGCAGGTGATTGTACTTGCTGCGGAATCGGCGAAGCTGAGTGAAGCGATGGCTGTTTTGGAGACGGCATCGATCAAATATCATATTCGGAAAACGCGTCCATTTCCGTGTCCAGCGCCTCGTTTCTGGATGATAACACATCGCGTGAATGCGTCGATGTTGGTCATCAACATCCTGTGGAGTGAACACATACACGTCGAGTCCTATTTTTTTGCCGGCTGTGATCATGCGCTGATAGATGAGGCGCTCTTCTAGATGCTTTCGTTCATTCAAGTATAGCGTCAATATACCGAGTGTCGGTTGACTCAAGCTGTATCACCTTCTTCCCGTCCCTTATCCGCCTAATTTGGCAAGATATTGGCAGTATTGAAATATACGCTCGAGCGAACGTTGGCGGATATGAGGCTCATCGAACTTCATCGGTTTGGCATTTGCTTCGAAGAACCAAATGCTTCCGCCAGCATCGACACCTAAATCCATAGACATCTCTCCATGTAGATGCCCGGATGCACGCTCGATCTGTCTTGCGATAATCAGCGAAGCATGTCTGGCACGAATCATGATGCGCTTAGATTGCTCATTACCGAACACAGAGATTAAGAGTTTCTCCGGGTCGTCTATACTACCGCCGCGGGGTACATGTGTCGTAATGCTCATTGTACCTGCGACACGTGCGCCCACGCCTGTAACCTCCCATTGTCCCCGGCCGTTCTTCTGAATCAGGACACGAAGATCGAAGGGGCGACGATTGCTGGCTGCAAGTGGGATGCCTTGTTGCACAATATAGTCGTGGGCGCCGGCTTCCTTACGGATACGGCTCCATAGCTTCGAGATCGTAGCGCATTTATACGATACGCTCTTCTTTTTTTCCTGGATCTTCAGACGGTACTTGAGTGCCTTGGTATGATTCACGCGAAGAGTCATAATCCCTGCGCCTGCTTTGCCGGATTCCGGCTTCAAGAACAAGTAAGGATGTTTATGCAGCATTTTACCTAATGCGGCCGAGGTTTTCAGCCGTCTGGTTGAAGGGATATACTTTTTCGTAATTTTTGATTTTTTAAGCCATTCGAATAAGTGCCATTTATTGAAAAAGTATGGGTTGAACAACTTGATCGAAGGATGTGCGAGCACCTCTTTAATCTTGCTGCGAACCGCTGGAAGACTTTCATCCTCACGAAGGGGGATGCGATTATAGATAACGTGCGGAAGCGGGAACCACTCCTGCTTCCACACATTATTCTCATAGGAATAACCGATGACACGCTTCGCGTGAAGCTTCAAATCCCGAACTGTTAGAAGAAAAACAGTAAACCCCATTTCTCGGCCCTTTTTGATAATATCGGCAAAATTATCTCGGTTGCCGCGGAAGTACTCTCTGTCATCATCCATCGTTAGTATTGCAATGACAGGTGTTTGTGTCGTTTGCTCGTTCCCACTCACGTGATCTCCCCCCTGCGGAATTTGCTTAGGTACAGGCAGTGATCCAAAATATGTTCAATGGAAGCTTGCCCTTCATTCTTAAGGGAAGGGTGCTTGAATATCGAGCGTCCCGGCTTCGCATTTGCCTCGAACATCCAGACCTGCTCATCACGGTCAATCCCAATATCGAAGCCGAGCTCTCCGATCAAATGCGGATGATTGCGCTCAATTGCTTCTGCCAACTGGATGGCGATCTTCCTCGCCTTGTCGAGCACTTCGTCTGAACGTTCTCCGAATGCACGTTGAAGTGCCTGGGAAGGAGTCATGAGTCTGCCGCCATTTTTCACGTGAGTAGTTACACTGCCTTTGCCGGCCTTCTTGGCGCCTATGCCCACCACCGCCCACTTGTTTTCTCCGTTCTTATGCATATGGAAACGGAAATCAATTGGACATCCGTCAATCTCGATCAGGCGGACGCCCTGTTGAATGACATAATTGCGCAGGCTGCGTCCATGTCTCGCTTCGAGCATGCGCATCAGACTGGAGAAGGTGCGGAAGCGAAGGAGTACGTTCTTGCCATTTGAAGTATACCGGGCGAAGAACCCCTTCTTCGGCAAGTAGGTCAGCCGATAGATACCGATGCCAAGACTGCCGCCAGAAGGCTTATAATAGGCAAACTGATGTCGTTCCAGCATGGTTCGGATCGTGTCCGATGAAGGATTCATGACGGATTCAGGAACATACTGATTGGCTTCTGATTCATTCTTGAGCAGTGCATATACATCCGATTTATTGAAGAAGCTCCAGTTGAAGAACGGGATTTTTTTGCGTATGAACCGTTCACGAAGCGTATTGTAAGAGCCGGATGTTTCGGCGCGTCTGCTAGGCAAACGGTTGTATACGACATCAGGCAGCGGTACGGTTCGCCTTATCCAGCCTCCCGAAGGGCCAAGAAAATAGCCAAGCACCGTATCGTTATTCCAATTAATGTCGCGGGGAGAGAATGCGAACACGTATGCCTTCTTATTGCCAGTGCGAAGGATCTGCCTAATAAACCCGGTACGGCTGCCGAAGGGGGCTGAAGATGAGCGGGACGTTCCTTCAGACATTATGCCAATGAGAGGGCCGATGTGAATGTCGCCTTCAGTTTCGTTCAATAGAAATACAGATCCAGATTTAGGGACTCGTACGGCTGACCGTAATCCTGCCGTTACATAGAGATGCTTGCCGGGCTTCTGGATCGGTCTGACTGAAGCTGGAATGATCGTCTTTCCGAGCCTGAGCCGTACCGATCTTTTGCCGGCAAGTTTGAGCTGTTTTAATAAGGAGTTGGATACATATAAAATTTTTTCGGAATTTGGCGTCAAATGGACGTTGCATACCGTCAAACTCATGAACTGACCCTCCTAAGGTACCGAACCAACACATGGCGTGCGTACAAGATGGGATTTTCCACTGATTGCAGGGCAGCTTCGTATTCTCCGGTGTGTCTGAATACGGATCTGCCAGGTTTGGAATTGACCTCGAGCAGCCAAGGGCGAGCCTTGCGGTCAATCCCGTAGTCGAGGCCGATCTCGCATATTCGCCCATATTGGGCTTCCAGAAGCGGTGGAATGTATTCGCTGTACGTACTCAATTGTTCTATAAGCCGATGAACATGATTCGGTTCGAATTGGCTTTCCAAGAATGGTATGACCGAGACGGCGCGACCGCCTCCGTGCAGATTAGATGTGACGCTGTCAGGCTGGCCTACCCTTGCTGCCATACCGGTTAGAACCCAACGGCCGTTTCCGTTTTTTTGCATAAGAACACGGACATCGAACGGCTCTCCTTCTTGGGTAACCAATGATAAATAGGGTTGTATGACAAATCTGCGCTTGCCGACAAATTGTTCGATCCAAGCGAATCCTTCCTGAGGCCGGGAGAAGCTGTGTTGTATGGGATGATTATCGTCGTCCCTTCCACGAAGCTCCAAAGTGCCGGGAAGAGCAGCTGATATCGAATCAGTCTTCTCCTTATCGTTGTCGCGGTAGCGTACATGAAGTGTAGACTTTCCATGAGTGCCGCCATGTGGCTTCAGAAATAGGCCGCCATGATAACGATTCAACAGAGCAGCGAGACTGGAGATGCCTGCGAACAACCGAGTGGGAGGCAGTATGGGGGACAGGGATGAATCCTTGCGCATTGAACGATAGATATCCCATTTTCCTCGTAAGCCGATGCCGAGAAGCGTGACATTCGCCAACTGCTTCATACGGATGATGGCAGCTTGTGTTTTACGGTATTGCTGCGGATTGCTGTAGGAGCATCTGTCATAAGCGAGCCGAGGAAGGGGGGAGGTACGCTGTTCCCATCCGGACTTCCCATATACAAATGCATGAACGGTGCAGTCACCCCAATGTATCCATAACGGGGAGAACACGATAACACGGATACCGTGCTTGCGACCGGCAATGCAAAGTTTGCGGCAGTAGTCCGCTTCCGCGAATGGCAGCGTTCCTGTGCCTTCACATTGCAGAACGCCAAGCGTCAGCGCAGAAGGTTCTGACATGTTCATTGCTGCCACCTCCTTAGATCCCGGTTAGAAATCGAGAGTAATCCACGATTTTGCGCACAGAGGGCCGTATTTTTCGATCACCTAAAGGTGTGTTGTCGTTCTTGGATGGTTTGGAATTGACCTCGAGGAGCCAGACCTTCCCCGAGTTATCTACAGCAAGATCGATGCCGAGCTCACCGAAATGAGCGGGAATATAAGTGTCTACACCTTGAGCGATGTCAAGTGCAGCTCGCCTCAGCCGTGCACTTACATCATTCTTCACCGAAGAAGGCAGGTTCGTGCGGAATATGGCTTCCTTCACGGTACTGAGTGAGCCGCCGCGTGCCAGGTTGGATACAAAGTGCTGATTGCTCGCTATGCGGGCGACGATCGAAGTGATCGTCCATTTGCCGGAAGCGTTCTTCTGGACGAGTGCTCGGAAATCCACGGGACGCTTGCTGTGATCGATCAGTGTCAGTCCCTGCTGAATTTGGTAGTGGTTCGTCTTCAACTTGCCAGATAGGCTGGAGAAGACCTTAGTAAGACTGCTAAACTGCTGCCGTTTTGTTCCGTTTAAGGTGGAATATAAGGCTTGATAACTGTGATCCGGGAGCCGAGTGATGCGAATAATGCCTTTGCCAAGGCTGCCGCGTGCGGGCTTTAAGAACACAGTGGTATAACGGCTGCACATGCTTTTTAAGGTGGAGAAGGTACGGAGCGAGTAAGACTCCGGCAAATACTTGGATAGCTCTGCATGAGGTCTGAGTGCTTCGAACACTTCTGTTTTATCCAAGAATTTTTCATTGAAGACAACGGACTGATATCGGGATTTTACTTCTTTCATAAAATGCTGTACGCTAGGTTTGTTCTCCAGCTTGCGTGACGTCAATCGGTTGTTGATAATATCCGGTATCGGCATCGTAACTCGTTGCCAGCTACCATTGGTATTGACCCACGCTTTGACATTGTGGAGGTCTTGGATATGATCGGGTGTGAAGAAGCATACCCATGCTCCTTGGAGCTGGCATGCATCGACCAATTCCTTGCAGAAAGAGGTAATAGAACCGAATGGCTTATCCGGCATGCTCGGATAATCACGGCTTACTAATACACCAATAAGCGGTCCAAGGCTCAAGATTTGGCTCGATGTCTTGAAGGCCGCACGCAGTGACTGGCCGTTCGTCAGCCCCATCTTTCGTGCAAGTGAGTGATTCATTCGTAGCCCGTCGAAGCGGGAGACGGATATTACTGTCACGCGCTGCTTGAAGGAACCGAACTTCAGAGTCAGCGGCTGGTTGACAGGAACCTTCCACAGCTTGACATAAGCCTCTCCCAACATGAGCACATCGTCTTGCAAGAGGCTGGAGCTGATCAACTGGAGCGTCACTTTTGATTTAGACATGGAGGTTCTCCTTCCAACAACAACTTGCAGTCATTCATACGATCCCATCTGCATGGGTCGATACAGATAGACCGTATACGTTAATTCATCATATGAGGACATATTTCCCTTGGTGATTGACCTATTGAAGGAAATAAAAAGGGGGAATAGACATGCCGGTATGGCTGTTTATCAGTTTTAGTGTTGTCGTTGCTGCTATCGTAGGTGGGGTTACCAACCATTTTGCGATCAAAATGCTTTTTCATCCGCGCAAAGCCATGTATATTGGCCGCTGGCGCATACCATTTACACCAGGACTTATTCCGAAGCGCAGAGAGGATATTGCCGCTTCTTTCGGTGATGTTGTAGCCGAATATTTAGTTACAAGTGATGGGCTCCGTACGATGCTGAATAGGCCCGATACTCGTGAGAAGGCGACAGAAACGGTTCTGCGCATGACTCAGAATTGGTCGGAAGATGACAGAACGGTCAAAGAGTGGGCGGTCAAGTTGTTTCCGGATAAGGAATGGGATGAGATTCGGGATCAATCTGCGCATCGATTGCAGGAATGGACGGCAAATGGGGTTAAGAAGTGGCTCGAGGGGAAAGGCTGGGATGAGCGCCCTCTGGTTGAATGGCTTCCTGAAGGGTGGGAGCAGTCATCTGCGAAATGGGCAGACAAAGCCGCAGCTGTGATGCTGTCATCGTTGGAGAAGGAATTGACCTCGTTGCAGGGACAACTGCTCATGACGAAGCTGGCGAAGGATGTCATTGATCGTGCCTCAGGTTTCTTTGGCGCTATGGCAGCGATATTTGTGGATGAGGATAAGCTCGTAACCAAGATGATGCCTGTGCTCGTCGAACAGCTTCGCTCGCCTAAAGTTCGCGCGGCCGTTGCAGGTTTCATTTTATCGAAACTTGGTGAATGGCTACAAGAGACACCTGCTCAGATTGTTCGATCGTGGACGGATATACCCGAAGAGACGAATTCCCTTGATTATATTGTGAGCCAAGCCGCTGCGATGATTCAGTGGCCGAAGCGGATTGATCGACTTGGCGAGATTCAGCCGGCGCATCTGGTTGGCAAGTATGAAGCAGTGTGGAGTGGTTATATTCCACGAGCTGTAGAGGCAGCAATTGCGCTCTTGGATCGCAATCTGGACGCTATTGTTCGCGCAGCCCGTTTGCAGGAAGTGGTACGCACTCAGGTGGAGCAATTCCCGATTGAACGTCTGGAGACGATCATTTTAAGTGTGTCGGGCAAGGAGTTCCGAGCAATTACATGGCTGGGGGCTTTGCTTGGGGGCATTATTGGATTGGTGCAGGCTTTTGTTCTATTAGCTGTCGGATAAACGTCATATTTGGATGAGGACAGTAATATGGAACTATGATATGCTGAAGATTGTATTTTTTGCGGGAGGTAATGAATGATGAGCGTATACGACAAAGCGCACGACTTAGCACGTGCATTGCAGTCCTCTGAAGAGGCCAAAGCTGTAGAAGAAGCAATGAAAGCAGTGGATGCGAACCCTGAAGGCAAGCAGATGCTTGATGATTTCCGTGCACGTCAGATGAATATGCAGCAAAAGATGATGACAGGTGAAATGCCAGATCAAGAAGAGATGGAAAAGATGGAGAAATTGTTCCAAGTGATCAGCATGAATGCAGATATTGCGAAGCTGTTCGATGCTGAACGCCGCCTTGCCGTTGTCATTCAAGATGTGAACAAGATCGTCTCCGAATCGCTAGGCCACCTGTATCAATAAGGACAAGAAAGAAGTCATGGGATTCATATAACCGGCATACGCTCTAGTATAGGACAAGAATAGAGATGATGCTTCAGAGTCACGGCTCGTCTCAAGTAAGGAGCGTAACGGGATGAAAACGGAACGTCATACGGCTATTGTGAAGCCACGGAATAACTGGAAGCATGTCATATCCATCATTCTGGTTGTAGCGATGCTGATTTATGTATTGCCTACATTGAGCTTCAAGGATGGCTGGACAGCAGCTTCGACGTTCGGCGTTGTATGGATTGCGTTTGCATTGTTGATTGTTGCTGCTCATTTGCACCGCTTGCTGCGGGTGGATGAGGAGACGGAACAGCGTTTGCAGAAGATTAAGCGTGAGAAATATAGACGCCTTGAAGAGCGTATGAAGCGGCAGCCAGCCAGGTTGAAGTAAGCACAATAGCTGAGGAATAGAGTCTCTCCATTAGGAGAGGCTCTATTTTTTTGGTTCTGAACCGCTGATTACGGTCATAATTGTGACATTGTGGGGCAGGAGAAGCATCGCTGAAGCGTTGGGAACAGCATTGTTTTTTTTGAGTTGGCATTTGGAATATTTGTCATGGGAAATGGGTTTCGTTGGGAGAAAATTTAAAAATTGAAATTTGAAAAAGGCTAAGATATAATACTCACATCTGTCAAATTAGAACCGTATTAATAAAATGGTCATTCGGTCAATAAGGAGGTGACAGCGTGCATAGTATTCGTTTTTTCTGGTCGGAATTCGTGGCGAATATCCGTACCAAAGATGTGCTTGTACCCGTTTTGGGTCTGCTCATTATCCCGCTGCTGTATTGCGGCGTATATCTGGTTGCGAATTGGGATCCTTATAGCAATGTCAAGCATATGCCTGTCGCTGTCGTCAACGAGGATCGACCGGTGATGTACGAAGGGAAAGAGATTGCCATCGGCAGAGAGCTGATCGAGAAGCTGCGCGATAATGAGAAGGTAGAGTTTCATTTTGTAAGCAGGCAGGAAGCGGAACGGGGATTAAGCGAGAACAAGTTCTACTTGATGATCCGCATCCCTGAACAAATGTCGCATAATGCAACGACGATCCTTGATCCGCACCCGCAGCCGATGAACCTGATATACACAGAGAACAGCAGTTATAACTTTATTTCGGGACAGATCTCAGATAAAGTAGTGCAGAACATCAAGGCAGAATTGTCGCAAAAGGTAACGGAAACGTATGTTGAGCAAATGTTCAATGCGATTGATAAAGTAGCGGATGGATTGAATGCTGCTAGTGAAGGTGCGAGTCAGATTGAGCAAGGCTTAGGCCAGCTAGGTGAGGGGATTGAGAGGTTCCGCGATGAATTGAATGCGGCGGTCGATTCGAAGACCTCTCAGGCTGGAACGATGGTGGAACGTGCCTTGGAGGAGAACAAAGAGAAGCTTGATCAGATGATTCATAAGGAAATCGATGAAGCGATCCGCAGCAATAAACCGAAGATGATGGATAAGATTCATCGTGAAATAGATACGCAATCTGATAAATATTATGATATCGTGCACGATTCGCTGCATATCAAAATTGACGAGCTTGTTCGCACCAATTCTATGCCGGCTAAGGAAAAAGTACATGAACAAATTGATCTGCAAGCTAACAAGTATGGTGAGCAAATTCGGGAGAATATGCATAAAGAAATTGATCGTGCATATGAGGCGAACTTGAACAATGTACTGGCGAAGATCAGCAAGGAGCTTGATGATTCGATAACGAAGATGGAGCCTGCAGCTCGAGCCAAGATGCATACCATCATCGATAATGAGTACAGCAAGCTCGACAGCACGATTCGTTCTTCCATTCATCGCTATATTGATGAGAAGGTCGATGCCATCTTTGACGGCGCAATTCAGCGTGGCAAGGATGAGATGAACAAGATCCACGAGGATTTGAAAATACTTGAGGAGAAGCTTAAGCCCTTTGAAGAACAGATTCCGCCTGCTATGAAACCGCAGTGGGATGAGTTGAAGAAGAAGCTAGGGGATGCTCGTGCGAAGGTTGAGGATCGGCTGAACGGCGAGAATCTGTTGGCGCTCAAGAATAAGGTGAAGCAGGATCTAACGGAGCTTGCGGATAGAGAACTGAGCAAGGTGGGAAGTTCGCTTGTGAAGAAGCTGCACGAGGCAGCGGATCAGAAGTTCGATGAAGTCTTCCCACAGATACGCTCCATGGCGAACCGCATGGTGATTGCGAAGGCGAATGAATTGGCTCCTCAACTGCGAGACAAGGCGCATGAGCTTGCAGAAAATATGTATCAGCAGAAGTCGAAGCAGCTAGTCGATACGCTGCATACGCTTGTTGATGAGAAATGGAAGGAATACGAGCCGAAAGTCATTAACGGCATTCATCATAAAGTAAATGATGAGTTGAACCGATTGGCGCCAGAGATTACGAAGAAGCTGCATAAGGCTGCAGACGACAAAGTAAATGCGATGGAGCCTATGGCGCGTGATATGCTGCATAATTTGGCGGATATGAAGCTGAATGAAGCAGCCAGTCATGTGCAGAAGGTTATGTTCCAGAAGATGAGTAATATGCTGAATCAGGTAGAGAAGGCCAAGGCCTCGATTAACGACGGATTTGCGATGCTTTTAGATGGTCAGAAGCGACTGCAAGATGGAGGCGCAGAGCTGCGCGACAAGCTGAGAGAAGGTGCAGAGAAGGCGATGCAGCACCCGACCGATAAAACGTATGAGATGATCTCATCTCCGGTAGGCAGTGACAAGCTGGATAATCATGACGTCACAACGTATGGCGTTGGTATGGCCCCGTATTTCTTGTCGCTTGGATTCTTCGTGGGTGCACTTATGTTCTCCATGGTCTATCCGTTGAAACAAACAAGCGGGAGGCCTCCATCTGGTATGGCTTGGATGGTAAGTAAATTTGGCTTTATGACAGTCGAGAGCATTCTGCAAGTGATCATCTGCGGTACAGTTGTACTGACGGTCATTAATCTGCCTGTAACCAATATACCGATGTTCTTCCTTGTATGCTTGACGACGAGCTTAACCTTCTTTGCCTTGATCCAATTTTTCATTACGACGTTTGGCAATGTAGGCCGGTTTATCATTATTATTTTGCTCGTGCTGCAGTTGTCTTCAACGGCAGGAACGTTCCCAATTGAGCTGACACCGCCATTTTTCCAAATGCTTCATCCATGGCTTCCGATGACGTACACAATACGGGCTTTCCGTGGCGTTATCTCACTAGGTGATATGGGCTATGTATGGATGAACCTCGGATTTCTGTCGGTGTACATTGGACTCGCACTGGCAGCAAGCAGCTTGTCGTTCCAGATGTTCTATCGCAAGCTAGTGAAAAAGGAGAGAGCAGATTCATCCGCAGTGATTGCGGGATAAGGCTGTGAATTCCCTCGTATGCTTAGCTAACAAGCTGGTATCTGAATCGTCAGATGCCAGCTTGTTTATTTTGCAGTTACCTATAAATATATGGTAAACTAAGCACAGAATACAACAGTTCGGGATATAGGGGTGTAACAGATGGATGGCCATGATGCGACGCTAACGAAGCACGAACAATTGCTGCAGCATATTGAAAGTTTGAAGCCGGGGACGAAAATATCGGTTCGTAAGCTGGCGAAGGAAATGGGCGTTAGTGAGGGAACCGCCTATCGTGCCGTGAAGGAAGCAGAGAGCATCGGGATCGTAGTCACGAAGGAACGTATTGGCACGGTTCGGGTAGAGAAGAAGCCGCGCAATATGTCCGAACAGCTGACATTCGGTGAAGTTGTTGATATTTTAGGCGGTCATGTTCTTGGCGGAAGCCGCGGTCTGATGAAGACACTGAACAAATACGTCATCGGCGCGATGAAGCTGGATGCCATGGCTCGTTATATTGATGCAGGGAGCTTGCTCATTGTCGGGAACCGCGAGGATGCTCATCGTCTTGCGCTTCAGCATGGAGCAGGTGTACTTATAACGGGTGGATTCGGAACAAGTCGAGAGGTAAAGCTGCTGGCCGATGCGCTGGACTTGCCAATTATCTCTTCGAAGTACGATACATTTACGGTCGGCTCTATGATCAACCGCGCGCTGTTCGACCGGTTAATTAAGAAGAAGATTATGATCGTTGAAGACATCGTTACAGCGAAAGACAAAATGATTGTGCTGCGTCCATCCAGCACAGTAAGCGACTTCCAACGACTGCGTGATGAGACAAGTCATACTCGCTTCCCCGTCGTAGACGAGTGGTATAGGGTTATTGGTATGATTACATACAAGGATGTACTGGGGGCTGAACCAGACACGAGCATTGATAAGCTCTATACGCGGAGTCCGATCACGGCTACGCTGCAGACGACGCTCGCTTCGGCAGCGCATACGATGGTGTGGGAGGGCGTTGAACTGCTCCCGATCGTCGATCGCAACCGCAAGCTCATTGCTGTAGTGACCAGACGGCAGGTGCTGCAGGCGATGCGTGATGCCCGCAAGGAGCCGCATCTCGGGGAGACGTTCGATGACCTGATATGGAATGGGTTCGAGGAAGAGCGGGACGATAAGGGGCAGCTCTATTTCCGTGGTGTCATCACACCGCAGATGGTGAATGGATTCGGTTCTGTATCGGAGGGCATCTTATCCACCGTTATGACGCAGGCCGCTTTGCGGGCGGTGAAGGACGTTCGCAGCTACGATCACGTTATGGAGAATATGACAACTTATTACGTCCGCCCGCTTCAAATCGAGGATATCGTTACGCTGCATCCGGAATTTATCGAGATGAGCCGCAAATTTTGCAAACTGGAACTGTCCATCCGCCACGGAGAGCATCTCGTCGCCAAAGCAATGATGACCGCACAGTCGATCGATCACGACTAGCGTACAGCTATGCACCGCAGTAGGGACTTAATGTTTCGGAGAGAGAATGTATGTCTAGTTGTCTAATCCAAATGAATACGCAAAGAGCATATATGGATAGGGATACTTCACGAAGAGCAAATAAATGGGATTGCCTCTGCTGCTGTAACGCGGCATATGAGAGGCAATCCCATTTTGTTGATGTGGCGATTATTTTTTACCTGCGGAATAAATGGCTTGATAATGGCTGTGATTGCGCAGCCCAGCGAACAAATTGAATAATCCGATTACGAGCAGTACAGCTCCTACAATGACTCTAACTGTCGATGCTGTGAACATGAAAATTTGGATCGTTGCGATGAGCAGCAGCATAATTCCCATACACATATTCATTCTAGCCGCATACAAGCCACGAAGCGCTGTGGCCTGCTCACGTCTTGAACGAAAACTGTAATACACAGACATTCCTGAAGTCACACAAATCAGGATAATGAGCACCCATTGGATAGTTTCCATCGATTAAGCAACTCTCCTTCTTTGACAATATGGAAACGACTACAATCTAAACTCCTTTATATTACCATATTCCAGGGGGCTGTCCTACAAGATTTAGTGGCTGCCTAAGCGAGCGATGATTCCCTTAAGGGGATGTTGGTACATAAGTATGTACATCAATCCACACATGAAGCACTCCTTCGGTGACGAGCATTGTTCGGAGCTGAACCGTGTAGTCCTTGTCATTCACGTCGGGATATATTTTACGGGACAATAGCCCTTCCACAAGCTTACTGTACTCATCAATTTTGAATACGTTGCGTCCCTTCAATACGGCTAAGTCCTTGAGCAAACGCCGTCGCAGCTCCATTTCATCTGCTTGCGGGATGCTAGTGTCGTTCTGCTGTTTGTAGATGTGCAGGTCGATGCTTTTAATAATGGTTTTCCGATTTTTGTAGCGAAGCAAGTCTTCCGTTTCAGCCTTGTAATGGGCAAGGCGATCGCGCAGATCAATATTGATCATCATGACCTCATTAAATTGACGCAAATAGACCGCATGGTAGATTCCCGCACCGATGACGCTGCCGACAATGATGAGTGCGAGATTGCTGAGCCATAATGGGGTTTTACGCTGGCGCATCGTGCAAGCTCCTTCCTTCCCTTGACTAATTACGCGATGTTATGCGCGACTCCGGCGTAAGAAGTGGTTGATGGGAATGAGAATGAAATTGGTGGCGTATTGCGTTATACGCGATCCCGGCAAATCCAGTGAATGAGCTCTGTGCTGAGGTGAGCTCCCAAGAATGATACGAAAATGAAGATAAGCTGCTTAAATACTGGATTCAAGTTGCCCATCCAGAAGTTGCTCTCGATGACTCGGATCGGGTCGATCGTTCCACCTACAGCAGCTACGACTGCCCATATTTTAAGATGCTCCGCAATATGGCGCATCGTATCAGAAGGGGGTTGAAGAGCGATGACGGACCCTATGCCCGCCAGTATGGCACCTCCGAGCACAATGCCGAAGGCGATGAAAAAATCGAGAAGTGCTTTCGAGAGAAATGAACCCATCGTAACGCCCCTTTTCACATAGAATTGCCCTTTGTACATGTATAGGACTTGCTGGCGGAATTATGATACAATAAGAGACGAAAATATGTTCGTATAACATGGCAGGTTGAAGGAGTGAATGGTATGGATCAGTTCGTGCATTTGCACGTGCATAGTGAATACAGCTTGCTCGACGGAGCAGCGCGTATTGAAGCGCTTGCTGCACGAGCAGCCGCATGCGGAATGAAGGCGCTAGCCCTCACGGATCATGGGGTGATGTACGGAATCATTCCTTTCTATAAAGCATGTATGTCGCATGGCATTAAGCCCATTATTGGCGTGGAAGCGTATGTAACGACAGGAGCGCTCCAGGAGAAGGTATCGCGCAAGGAACAGCCTATTTATCATTTCATATTGCTGGCGAAGAATGAGCAGGGATATCGCAACTTGATGAAGATTTGCTCCGTAGGGCACTTGGAGGGATTTCATTATAAGCCCCGTGTAGATATGGATACGCTCCGCAAATACGCAGATGGGATAATCGCGCTAAGCGCCTGTCTTGGCGGCGAGGTGTCGCAGCATGTGCTTCACGGCAATGAAGAGGCAGCGCGCAGCGCGGTTGAACGATATAAGGATATTTTCCGTGATGGATTTTATATTGAGCTTCAGGACCATGGCCTTCCAGAACAGAAGAAGGTTAACATTGGCCTTATAGCTTTAAGTGAGCAGACGGGCGTTCCGCTCGTTGCAACGAATGATGTGCACTATTTGCAGCAGGAAGATGCAGCGATGCAGGATGTCCTTATTTGCATAGGTACGGGGAAGTCGGTTGAGGATGAGGGGCGGATGCGCATGCATACCGACCAGATGTACTTTAAGTCGCAGGAAGAGATGACGGCATTGTTCCGTCATGTCCCGGAAGCGGTTGCGAATACGGCTCGTATTGCGGAGCAGTGCAATGTGACGCTGGACTTCGGAGGGCATGTCCTTCCCGCCTATCATCCGCTCCCTGAAGGCATGAATGCAGGACAGTATGTGCGACAATTGTGCGAAGAGGGGCTGACGAGCCGCTATCAAGCACTGCCGGAATGGCAGGATGAAGCCTTCCAGCGAGAGGCGAGAGAGAGGCTTGTCTATGAGCTGAATACGATTGATAATATGGGATTCTCTGATTACTTCCTTATCGTGTGGGATTTCATTCGCTTCTCCCATGAACAAGGCATTATGACAGGTCCCGGACGGGGCTCGTCAGCGGGTAGTCTTGTGGCGTACTGCTTGCGGATTACGAATGTCGATCCGCTCAAGTATCATTTATTGTTCGAGCGATTTTTGAATCCGGAACGTGTGACGATGCCTGATATCGATATTGACTTCAACGATGAGCGGCGTGATGAGGTTATTGCTTATGTTGCGAATAAGTATGGCCATGACCGCGTGGCGCAGATTATTACGTTCGGTACGATGGCTGCGCGGGCAGCGGTGCGGGATGTCGGCAGGGTATTGAATGTGCCTTATAACGATACGGATCGGGTAGCGAAGCTGATTCCGAATCAACTCGGAGTCACGCTTGAGAAGGCATTGCGGGCAAGCAGCGAGCTAAGCAGTTGGAGAGAACGTGATTCGCGCATACGCGAGCTTATTGATATGGCGTCTAAGGTAGAAGGCATGCCGCGTCACGCATCAACCCATGCAGCAGGTGTTGTCATCAGTGAGGAGCCGTTGACGCATTATGTCCCCCTGCAGGCAGGGACCGAGAATATTGCTCTCACCCAATACTCGATGGAAAATTTAGAATCGATCGGCTTGCTGAAGATGGATTTCCTCGGCTTGCGAACATTGTCGATTATTGAACGAACCTTAGAATGGGTCAATCTTCGCGGCGATGAACCGCTTGATCTAGGCATGATTGATGATGCGGATGAGGCGACCTATGAACTGTTGTGCCGAGGGGATACGACAGGGTTGTTCCAGCTTGAATCAGCCGGCGTACGGCGTGTTCTGCGAGAACTGAAGCCATCTGTATTTGAAGATATCGTATCCGTGCTTGCGTTGTATCGTCCGGGTCCAATGGAGTTCATCCCGAACTATATTCATAGCAAGCATGGGTTGAAAGCTGTCGAATATCCCCATCCCGATCTGAAGCCGATCCTGCAGGATACGTACGGCATTATTGTCTATCAAGAGCAGATTATGCATATCGCCTCCAGAATGGCAGGCTTCTCTCTTGGAGAAGCGGATCTGCTGCGGCGCGCGGTCTCGAAGAAGAAGCGGGAAGTGCTTGATCAAGAGCGGCGTCATTTCGTAGAAGGCAGTCTGAATCAAGGGTATACGGAAGTGGAAGCAAATCGGGTGTACGATATGATCGTTCGCTTCGCTGATTATGGATTCCCACGGGCTCACGCAGCTGCATACGGCGTGCTAGCCTTCCAAACTGCCTATTTGAAGGCTCACTATCCGACAGAATTTATGGCGTCCATGCTGACAGCGAATATGGGAAGCCATCGGAAGATTGCAGAGTACATTGAGGATTGTCGAAGAATAGGCATAACGGTATCGCCTCCGGATGTTAATGAAAGCTATGTTCGCTTTACGCCCGTTGATGGCGCAATTCGCTTCGGCCTTGGCGCGATTAAGAATGTGGGTACGCTTGCGATAGAAAGCATATTGAAACAGCGGAAGGAAAAGCCATTTGCAGATTTGCTCGATTTCTGTCAGCGAGTTGATCTTCGGGTGTGCAATCGCAGAGTCATTGAATCGCTTATTCAAGCGGGGGCATTCGATTCACTTCCAGGTCATCGGGCACAGCTATTGGCCATGCTGGATGAGGCCTTGGATGCGGCTGCGAAATGGCGTAAGGAAAGAGAGGATCTTCAAATTCAATTGTTCGGCTTCGTCGAAGTAAACAATTGGACGATCGATTATCCGAATATACCGCCGTTCGCTATGGCAGAGCAGCTGGAGCTGGAGCGCGAGCTGCTTGGATTATACTTATCCGGTCATCCGCTGGATGACCATGCGCAGCTGCTGGAGTCCTCCGAGACGGATCGGCTTGTTGATTTGCATGAGGTGCCGGACGAGAGTGAGTGTACCGTTGCTGGGATGGTCGTGTCGCTTCGAACGATAATGACGAAGAAGGGCAAGCCGATGGCATTCATTGAAATTGAGGATCGGATCGAGCGGGCTGAAGTGGTGCTGTTCCCCGAAGTGTGGCGCCGATCAGAACCGTTGATTGGGAAGGGAGCATTGATTGCGCTGCGGGCGAAGGTGCAGCGTCAGGATGAAGGCTATAAGCTGCTTGCTGACGAGGTTGTACCGCTTGAGCCCCATGCGATTGCTGCGTTGACGAAGCGTGCTGCCCATCGCAGACGCTCCTCTGAGACGCGTGGTGGGCAAGCTTCTCAGTCGCGCATGGCCGGCGAACAACCGTCTGGACGAAGCCCGAATCAACGAGAGGCGGCGCTCAACCTACAACGTGGTGCCGAAGCGGCCGCCGGCATGAACCGAGATGCGGGCAGCATGTCTGCGGATAGGACGGATAGGAGTTCATCTGCAGCTCGTATGCGGAACACAGCACAGGGTGGGGGAACCGAAGCTCCTGCCTCCAGAACGAGTGGGCGCCCGCCACAGCGACAGCGAGTATATATTAAGATTACAGCCGATCATGAGCGGCCAGACCTGCTGCAACAGCTGAAGGAACTCCTGAAGTCGCAGCCCGGGCCGCTGCCGACTGTATTGTTCTATGAGCGCGAACAGCAATTGCGGGCGCTTAGCGAGGCATATTCGCTGAAACCGTCGCCGGATCTGTTCAAGCGGATCGAATCAATGTTCGGCGCTGGAACCGTACGCGTCAAATAACAATCGTCAGGGATCGAATCTCCTCCCGCAAGTAGCACAATTCCTTATCATCCCGCATAGAGTGGTCATACGCCCTATTCACGGGTAGGTGAAGTTGAAGGGGCGAAGGGAGGGGACGCCATGACATTCAATATGGCGGAACAATGGCTTGTTAAGCGCGGCGTATCACTTGAATCCATCGCGGAGATTGTGCTCCATCTTCAGCAGCCATACAATGCAGCGTTGACGCTGGAGGATTGTCTGGACAGCGTACGAGCCGTAACTCGCAAGCGCGAAGTTCAATACACGCTCATTACAGGCATTGCATTGGATTTGCTAGCCGAGCAGAAGCTGCTGCCGGAGCCGCTCCAAGCGATTATGGAGACGGATGAATCCTTGTATGGTGTTGATGAGACACTTGCACTTGGCATTACGAGCGTATATGGAATGATTGGCCTCACCAGCTTCGGATACTTGGATAAGGCCAAACTTGGCATCATTAATCAGCTCAATTCGGACCGTACGCGAATTCATGTTTTCCTAGATGATATTGTAGCCGGATTAGCTGCTGCTGCGTCAGCTAGAATTGCCCATCACGATAAGCGTGCTCAGCAGTATGGCGAGGGTGGAGCCTGCAAGCTTGACGATATGAATGCAAATTCTTAAAGAATACGAATAGCCGAGATAGGATAAGGCTTGGCGCTGGTTCATCATTGCTTATTAGGCAGCGCATTGCAGCAAGTCTGTTGGAATTTGTTGCGATGAAATTGACAATTATGATATCATAATGGCATTATATGAGCCGTTTCTGGAACGTTAGGGGGGTCAATCGCGCGTGTGGACTGTTATCTACATCGCACCGACTGCCAATTTAGCAGATAAAATTCAGCGCAAGCTGACCGAGGAAGGATTCCTTATTCAGATCCGTCCAATCCATCTGTCTAAACAACAGTTTGAAATTCTAGTGCCTTCCGGAGAAGTTGAAGAGGTTCAGGAAGTGCTTAATTCGATCTTGCATGCATGATGCGGCTGATGAATGACGATGTTATCGTTCAAACAGCCGATTTTTGTTGTCTATGGTTAGGACAATCTCTAGTTTGAAGAAATAGGATGATGTCCTGTATTTCAACTGGAGAAATCACGCCTAAAGAGGTGTATCGGGTGTTTAAAGACTTATTTCAAAAGAAAAAGTACGCAACGGTGCCGTCCGGATCTGTACACGATGACCGTCCCAGACGCGAAATACCCGAAGGTTTGATGAATAAATGTCCAAAATGTGGCTCGATTCAATATCATAAAGAGCTGGAGAAAAACCTGAAGGTATGTACGCAATGCGGGCATCATATGCGCTTGAATGCAAGGGAGCGCATTGAGATGACTTTGGATGAAGGCCGATTTTTTGAATATGATGCGGATATCGTATCCGCAGATCCGCTTGCTTTTCCAGAATATAAGGACAAGCTGGAACAGCAAAGAGCGAAATCCGGCATGGATGAAGCTGTTATTACGGGCGAGGGGACAATTGGAGGATTTCCGGTTGTCGTAGCTGTGATGAGCTTCGATTTCTTCACTGGCAGCATGGGTTCGGCAACAGGAGAAAAAATTACACGAGCTATTGAAACTGCTATGCAGAAACAATATCCGTTAGTCATCTTCTCTACATCTGGCGGCGCAAGAATGCAGGAGAGCATCTTGAGTCTGATGCAGATGGCCAAGACAAGTGCAGCGCTTGGGAAATTCCATGAAGCAGGCGGGTTCTATATTTCGGTATTCACGGATCCGACTATGGGTGGAGTGTCTGCAAGCTTCGCTATGCTTGGCGACATCATTATAGCTGAGCCTGGGGCAAGAGTAGGCTTTGCTGGCCGTCTCGTAATCGAGCAGACGATTCGTCAGAAGCTTCCGGAAGAATTCCAAACGGCTGAATTCAATCAGAAGCATGGACAAATCGATCTGGTCGTGCAGCGCAAGGACATGAAGTCCACGTTGGCGAAACTTATCGATCTGCATACGGTGAAAGGGGATGTAGCTCATGGCGAATGAACTTCCGTTCGAGCAACCTTTGGTGGAGTTGAAGCAGAAGATTGCTGAATTAAAACGGTTCGGCGACGAGAAGCAAATTGACTTTACTGAAGAAATCGCCCGGTTGGAGGAGCGTTACGCCAAGTTAGCGGCAGAGATCTATGCTAGCATCTCCCCATCGCAGAAAATGCACTTGGCGAGACACCAACAGCGACCAACCACACTGGATTTTGTCCAGCATATATTTACTGATTTCATTGAGCTTCATGGTGACCGACTGTTCGGCAATGATCTTGCTATTGTGGGCGGATTGGCGCGACTGAACGGGGTGCCGGTAACGGTAATCGGACATCAGCGGGGCAAGGATACTAAGGACAACATTGCAAGATTCTTCGGCAGCCCGCATCCAGAAGGCTTCCGTAAGGCACTTAGGCTCATGCATCAAGCGGACAAGTTCGGTCGTCCGATCATTACTTTCATCGATACGAAGGGTGCATATCCAGGCAATACAGCTGAGGAACGAGGACAATCAGAAGCTATTGCACGCAATTTGCGGGATATGGCCATGTTCGGCGTGCCAATTATTTGCGTCGTCATCGGTGAAGGTGGAAGCGGCGGCGCGCTCGCGCTCGGCGTAGGCAACCGAGTTCTTATGTTGGAGAATGCAATCTATTCATGCATTTCCCCGAACGGTGCTGCATCTATCCTCTGGAAGGATGCGTCCAAAGCCGACCAAGCAGCAGAAGCGATGAAGATTACAGCTTCTGACCTGAAGGAACTCAATGTTATCGAGGAGATCATTCCAGAGCCTCAAGGTGGTGCGCATAAGGATGTTGAAACGGCCTCTGCCAACATGAAAGATGCGCTCTGGCGTCATCTGACCGAGCTGATGGTGATGTCCCCAGAGCAGCTTCGCGAAGATAGATATGACAAATTTCGCAATATTGGCGAGTTCGGCATTCTGCAGCACGGATAAGTTCAGTGGTGTCTGTGTCCTGAATCCCGCGTCCTGACAGGGATGACACGGTTTTCATAAGTCAATTGACTTAAAATATCGTTCACTGGTAAAACTTATAAATATGATTATCTTCATATACAAATTTTATTGAGTATAGTAAATTAGATAGTTGAGAGCCTTGTTTTTAGCAATACAATATAGAGATACAGAGAGACACACATAATTGGAGGAAGCCCATATGCGTAAAACAAAAATCGTCTGTACTATCGGTCCTTCCAGCGAATCTTTAGAGAACACTAAAAAATTGATTATGGCTGGCATGAACGTTGCTCGTCTCAATTTTTCACATGGTGATTTTGAAGAGCATGGCAACCGAATCAAAAACATTCGTCAAGCATCCCAAGAGTTGAACAAAACGGTTGCAATTCTCCTTGATACGAAAGGCCCTGAAATTCGTACAGGTAAGCTTGCTGTTGACTCCGTTGACCTCGTTGAAGACGAGTTCATCACATTGACAACAGAAGAGATCCTTGGCGATAAAGACCGCATCTCCGTAACTTACGAGAACTTGCCTCGTGACGTTGAAGTCGGTTCCACAATCTTGATCGATGACGGCCTCGTTGGTTTGACGGTTGTTGAGATTCAAGGTACAGAAATCAAATGTAAAATCGTTAACGGCGGCACAATCAAGAGCAAAAAAGGCGTTAACGTTCCTGGTGTGAAAATTTCCTTGCCAGGTATTACAGAAAAAGATGCGAACGACATCCGCTTCGGTATCGAGCAAGGTGTTGATTTCATCGCTGCTTCGTTCGTTCGTAAAGAGCAAGACGTTTTGGAAATTCGTGAATTGCTTGAGAAGCACAATGCAACTCATATCCAAATCATTTCCAAAATCGAAAACCAAGAAGGCGTAGACAACCTGGATGCAATCCTGGAAGCGTCTGACGGCTTGATGGTTGCTCGTGGTGACCTTGGCGTTGAGATTCCAGCTGAAGAAGTTCCACTCGTTCAGAAGCGTATGATCGAGAAGTGCAACTTGGCTGGCAAGCCAGTTATCACAGCTACACAAATGCTTGATTCCATGCAACGCAACCCACGTCCTACACGTGCGGAAGCAAGTGACGTGGCAAACGCAATCTTCGACGGTACGGATGCAATCATGTTGTCCGGTGAAACAGCTGCTGGTAAATACCCAGTTGAATCCGTATTGACAATGTCCCGTATCGCTGAAAAAGCTGAATCTGCGCTTGAATACCGTGAAATCTTGGTAAAACAAAGCTCGAGACAGCAAGCTACAGTTACTGATGCAATCAGCCAAGCAGTTGCTAACACAGCTCTTGATCTGGATGCAAAAGCAATCATCAGCTCTACACAAACAGGCTACACAGCGCGTATGGTTTCCAAATACCGTCCGAAAGCTCCAATCATCGCTGTGACTCCTTCTGAGCAAGTGATGCGTGGTTTGTCCTTGACTTGGGGTGTTACTCCAGTTAAAGTCGATCAAGCTACTTCTACAGACGAAATGTTTGACGTTGCTGTTGCAGGCGGCGTGAAGACAGGCATCGTTGCAGAAGGCGACTTGGTTGTAATCACAGCTGGTGTTCCTACAAGCTGTGCAGGTTCTACAAACCTTGTTAAAGTAAGCCAAATCGGACAAGGCCGTTGCTAGTAAGAATGAGCCTATCCAATTGAATATAGAAGCAATACCAGACAAGAGCAATGGTTGAACCATTGCTCTTGCTGTATTTGTGAACGTACCCTCGAATGCGCTACAATGGAGGAGGAGTGAAGATGTATCATGACATTAGGGAAGAAGATCAATCGGTATGGTTTGGTTATCCGCTCCGTGTTCGCTATCAAGAGACAGATCGAATGAATGTCGTATTCCATGGCAACTATGTGACGTGGTTCGAAGTCGGAAGAACGGAATGGATTCGAGCTCTCGGCATGAACTATCGGGATCTTGAGGCAAGAGGGCTGCTGCTCCCTGTGGTTGATTTGCAGGTGAAGTTCAAGCGTCCCGCATACTATGATGATCGAGTGATGGTATATACGCGCTTGATGCAGCTGTCGCCTCTCCGGTTGACATTTGAGTCACAAGTATGCAGGATAGAGGGCGGTACAGACACAGGCCTGCCTGAAGCAGGCTGGGTCTCTAAGCCATCCGGCAAGCTGCTCGTGGAAGGAACAACTACTCTTGCTTGGCTGAATACGGATTGGCGGCCTATTCGTCTTGAGCGGGAAGCGGAAGATGTATGGTCATTGCTGGAGCGAATGCGCCCGACCTCTTAATTCATCTTCATATGAAGGATGTTGATTTCTCCATTTCAAGAGATGGATGGGAATGATTCTACTTAGAATGTCATCCATGAGAGTTGCATGATTGTAATGCAAGATGCAATGCATAAGTCATTATGCAAGGGAGGGAATGGTTCTTGAATCCGATGGTATGGGTACTCATTACTCTGACATTAATTCCTGCACTGGAAGTGTACGGTTTCGTACTGATGAGCAACTGGGTAGGGGGCTGGAATACGTTCCTGTTGATATTGCTTACCGGGGTTATCGGAGCAGTAATTGCGCGCTACGAAGGGAATCAAGTGTTGGCAGAAGCTCAGAAGCAGATGCAGGCAGGGCAAATTCCAGGACGTTCTGCGGTAGAAGGCCTATGTATTCTTGCAGGAGGAATCTTACTGCTTACACCGGGATTCTTTACGGATATTATTGGCTTCACACTTGTATTTCCGCTGACTAGACCGATCTATCGGCACTATCTGCTTAAGTGGTTGGAGAAAAAGATGAAGGACGGAAATTTTATTTATTTCCGCCGTTTCTAATCTTGAAATATACACGCCCGCTGTATGGTGAAGAACCATGTGGCGGGCGTTTTTGTGTACATTTGAACAGTGCGTTTTTTATTTTCTGCCGCTGATAATATACGTCTGTAAATCCAGAAAGACATTTGCTCGCTTCATGGCAGACAGCAGAACGAGGGAGACGGGACCGACAATAAGTCCGAGGAAGCCGAACAACTGCATGCCGACGAACATGGCAATTAGCATGAGGAGCGGATCAAGACCGACTGTTGACGCCAGTACCTTCGGCTCCATAATCTGCCTCGTGAGCAGGACGATGGCATATACGATAAGTAAGCCAATGCCAAGCGAACCTTGGTCAACGGCTAAGCAGTATACAATCCATGGAATCATGACAGCACCGACACCAAGGTACGGCAGCAAATCGATAATGCCGACGAGAAGGCCTATGGTGATTGCATAATCCACGCGCAGAACAATGAGTCCTGTTGTAATGATGAACATCGTAATGGAAATCAGAAATAACTGGGCTCGCAAGTAACCGAATAGGGCCTGCTTCAGATCGCCCCAGATCGTACGCATGGATTGATTAATGGAGGCAGGCATGGCACGTGCAGGGATGCCCATCCAACGCGACCAGTCCTTGCTTATGAAGAAGGCGGATAAGAGAATGATGATTGAAATGGATGCCACATTTGGAAGGCTGGACAAGAGACGGACGATCGCATCCAGAAAAGAGGTGATGAAGTTGGTGATCACTGTCGTTATCTTTTCTGCAGTGCTCGATAAGTTACTGTTGATCGAGCCTTGAAGATTTGGATTATCTTTGTATAAGGAGCCAAGCGTTTCAAGAAATGTGCGAACCTTATCATTTTCGAACAGCTGAATAAAGAATTCCCTCCATAGACGGAGAAAATGATCCATAGAATTGGAAAGATTATAAACCTCTCTCACCACACGCGTAACTACCGCTGCCGCAACCGTTAGCATCGACGTAATGAACAGGGTCAAGCATATCGTAACACTTAGCCAGCGCGGCATACGGAACTGTTCTGACATCCACTCAACAACGGGATTGAGCATTAGAGCGATCAGCCAGGCAATGAGAAACGGATAGAGCAGGGGGACTAATAGATAGCAGGATAAGAGTATAAGTATACCAACGGTCAATACCCACCCTCCGCGAAGAATACGCTTGATGATGTGCTGCTCCATGATCTCAATCACCTCCATGAATCCTACTGTAAATCCTCGGTTTCCCAGCACGTCCGATCTGGGAGGACGACCCTCTCTATATGCTATGCGCCATACCCAATTTCCTTGATTTTTTCTTTTTATCCTCAATGATTTCAAGGAGTTTAAAAAACGTTTATACCTCTGATAAAGCATTTCTATCCATATTTTTCAACTGAAACCGTTCACATTTCCGACATTATCCATTATCATCTTAATAGGAAAACTTGCCTTTTTTTCCGGGGCGGAATACTTCGAAACACATCGAGATAACACAGGGAAAAGAAAGATGGGATGGTATTAGGTTACATATGCAAAGGAGAGAGGGCAGATGACAGCAACGAAAGGTTTGGAAGGCATAGTTGCAACGACTTCTTCTATTAGCTCAATCATCGATGGTGTGCTAACATACCGCGGTTATAATATCGACGATTTGGCCGATCATTCGACATTCGAAGAAGTTGTTCATTTATTGTGGTTCGGCAAGCTGCCAAATCAAGAGGAACTTTCGGAGTTACGCACTCGTCTGGAGAAGAGCGCTGCAATTCCTTCAGCCGTTGTTGAACAAATGAAATTGTATCCGTCAGACGCGAATACGATGGCTGTTCTCCGTACTGCGATTTCTGCATTGGCTTTATATGATGAACAAGCGAATGACACGGGGCATGACGCTAATGTACATAAAGCCATTGCGCTGCAAGCACAGCTACCAACTGTG
This sequence comes from Paenibacillus sp. KS1, assembly GCF_001680695.1. Taxonomy (NCBI): domain Bacteria; kingdom Bacillati; phylum Bacillota; class Bacilli; order Caryophanales; family Paenibacillaceae; genus Paenibacillus; species Paenibacillus sp. KS1. The sequence goes on from NZ_MAIS01000034.1 coordinate 50,824, forward strand.
GTCGCGGCTTTTGCACGCGTTCGTGCAGGGAAGGAGCCGATTTCTCCGAAACCGGGTCATTCCATCGCTTATAATTTCCTATATATGTTAACTGGCGAAGAGCCTTCCGATAGCGCTGTATCGGCTATGGACAAGGCGCTTGTCCTTCATGCGGATCATGAACTGAACGCCTCTACATTCGCTGCCCGGGTTACGGTTGCCACCTTGTCGGATATGTACTCCGGTGTTGTATCGGCAATCGGCGCGCTGAAGGGGCCGCTGCATGGGGGAGCCAATGAAGCGGTTATGGTGATGCTGGAGGAGATTGCTGACCTTGATCGTGTTGATGATTATATTCAGTCCAAGCTTGACAACAAGGAGAAGATTATGGGCTTCGGGCACCGTGTATATAAGAACGGAGATCCTCGGGCGAAGCATCTGCAGAAGATGTCCTGTGAGCTTGGAGAAGCGTGTCAAGATATGAAGCTGTATGATATGTCGACACGCATTGAGTCTCTTGTTACTGGACAGAAGGGACTTAAGCCGAACGTTGACTTCTATTCAGCATCTGTCTATACCATGCTGGGCATTCCGAGAGATTTGTTTACGCCAATCTTTGCAATCAGCCGCGTATCCGGCTGGACAGCGCACATTTTGGAGCAGTTGGACAATAACCGTATCATTCGCCCGCGTGCAGAGTATACAGGCCCATCCAGTCAGTTATTTATCCCGATTCAAGAACGGTAATTATCAACTCAATTGAGATAAATGTAGAAGTTTTTGAAAACATAGGTTGTCTTACAAATTGACGGGTTGCTACAATAGAAGAGTAGCTCCCGTTAGCTGTTTGTGTGACAATGAAATTGAAGGAGGAACATCTGTGATTCAATTGGACAAATTTGCACCACCAACCGAAGGCGAGAAAATTAAGATTGAGGATGGCAAGCTTCAAGTTCCTGTTCATCCAATTATCCCGTTCATTGAAGGGGATGGCACAGGTCGTGATATTTGGCGCGCAGCCAAGCGTGTATTGGATGCAGCTGTTGAGAAGGCATACAACGGCGAACGCAAACTTGCATGGTATGAAGTATTCGCTGGCGAGAAGGCATTCAATGAATACGGTGAATGGCTGCCGAATGATACGCTGGAAGCCATTCGTGAGTATATTGTAGCGATTAAAGGTCCATTGACGACGCCAATCGGCGGCGGCATTCGCTCTCTGAACGTTGCACTTCGCCAAGAGCTTGATCTGTACGTGTGCTTGCGTCCAGTACGTTATTTCGATGGTGTTCCTTCTCCTGTTAAGCATCCTGAGCTGGTTGATATGGTTATTTTCCGTGAGAATACGGAAGACATCTACGCTGGCATCGAGTATGCTTCCGGATCGGAAGACGTGAAGAAAGTGATTCAATTCCTCCAAGAAGAAATGGGAGTGAAGAAGATCCGCTTCCCTGAGACATCAGGTATCGGCATTAAGCCTGTATCCTCCGATGGCTCCAAGCGTCTTGTCCGTGCTGCGATCGAATATGCGATCAAGCATAACCGCAAGAGCGTGACGATCGTACACAAGGGGAACATTATGAAGTTCACCGAGGGTGCGTTCAAGAACTGGGGCTATGAAGTGGCGGAGCAAGAATTCGCAGAGCACACATTCACATGGGGACAATATGACCGCATCAAAGAGGCTGAAGGCACGGAAGCGGCTAACAAGGCGCAAGCAGAAGCTGAAGCGGCTGGCAAGGTCATCATTAAGGATGCAATTGCAGATATCGCATTGCAGCAAGTATTGACTCGTCCGAAGGAATTCGATGTCATCGCGACATTGAACTTGAACGGCGACTACTTGTCTGATGCATTGGCTGCTCAAGTTGGCGGCATCGGCATCGCACCTGGAGCGAACATCAACTATGTGACAGGACATGCGATCTTCGAAGCAACGCACGGTACTGCTCCGAAATATGCGGATAAAGACGTAGTAAACCCAGGTTCTGTTATTCTGTCTGGTGTTATGATGCTTGAGCATCTCGGCTGGCAGGAAGCTGCAGACCTCATCTATAAAGGCATGGCAAACGCCATCAACAGCAAGACTGTCACTTATGATTTTGCGCGTCTGATGGACAACGCGACAGAAGTAAAATGCTCGGAGTTTGCTGACCACATCATCAATCATTTGAACTAGGAGGTCGAATCCGAATGGCTATTCGACGCAACAAGATCACAGTCGTTGGTGCTGGTTTCACTGGAGCGACAACTGCTCTTATGTTGGCTCAGAAAGAACTTGGAGATGTTGTATTAGTAGATATTCCTCAGTTGGAGAATCCGACGAAGGGCAAGGCGCTTGATATGTTGGAGGCTGGCCCGGTTCAAGGCTTTGACAGCCGAATTACAGGAACATCGAACTATGCAGACACGCAAGATTCCGATATCGTCATCATTACAGCAGGGATAGCTCGCAAGCCTGGTATGAGCCGTGATGATTTGGTGACTACGAACGCGAGCATTGTGAAGTCGGTATGTGAGAATGTGAAAGCTTATTGCCCGAATGCCTACGTGATTATTTTGAGTAATCCAGTAGATGCAATGACATTTGCTGCTTTTGAAGCACTTGGATTCCCTAAAAATCGCGTAATCGGCCAATCCGGCGTTCTGGATACCGCTCGCTACTGTACATTCATTGCAGAAGAGTTGAACGTATCCGTAGAAGATGTGCGCGGCGTCGTGCTTGGAGGTCATGGGGATGATATGGTACCGCTCGTTCGTTATACGAGCGCAGGTGGAGTACCGATTGAGAGCCTCATTCCACAAGAACGCATTGCAGAAATTGTACAGCGTACACGTGTAGGCGGCGGTGAGATTGTCAATTTGCTTGGCAACGGAAGTGCTTACTACGCACCAGCTGCTTCCATCGTGCAAATGGCGGAAGCCATTTTGAAAGATAAAAAACGGATTCTCCCGGTCATCGCATACCTCGAAGGGGAATACGGTTATGACGCTTTATTTATGGGCGTACTGGCTGTACTCGGTGGAGATGGTATAGAGAAAGTGATCGAGATCGAACTGACGCCAGAAGAGAAGGCTGCACTGGATAAGTCGGCCGAATCTGTCCGCAACGTTATTCAAGTGGTCGCTGGAGAACGTGTATAATGCAATAATTCCATTATTTATGAACATTGTGACAAATATCATAGAAATATCAAGAAAGACATCGAATATTTCGGTGTCTTTCTTTGTGTTAGTAAGTAAATTTTAGTATAATGGAACGAAGATTGAACCATATCATGTCTATGGAGGGAATGTATTTCATGTACAGTGCCTTTAGTCTTTTGCACATTTTAGGTGCAGTAGCAATGGGGTTCTATGCCATTGTTCCATTTATCGTAGGGAAATTAAACAAGCTGTCTACAGCAGGACAAGAGGGGCTGCTCGTGGGCGTGGGAACGGCGAATCGTCTGGGACAGTATTTCTTAATCGTTCAGTTCATTACAGGCGGTTATCTCATGAGCCAAGCGAAGTATAGTGTGCTCTGGATGGTATTGACAACGGTTGTCTTCCTGGCGATTGCTGCATTTAGCGGCATCATGGGCAAGCAAATTAAGCTTGCAGCGCAGTCCGCAAAAAGCGGTAAAGCGGATGCAGCAGCTACAGGCAAGGTTCGCACTTTCAGTACGCTTATCTTCGTATTATTCATCGTCATTGTGCTTCTGATGGTTTATAGCTATAAGTTCATTACGGTAACGGCAGGATAATAGAATCGCCCGGTCAGACTTACGTCTAGCCGGGCGATTTTTTTGTTTTTTTGATTGAATCACCTGATGAATGGTCTAAAATCGTTTACGCGTACTTATCCAACCTTAGTCAATGAGTGATACAGCCTGATCGTCTTCTTTACTGAAAAAGGAGCCGGTCATAATATAGCGCCATACATCCCGGAACACATGAGCTTTCTGCAACGCAGTAAGCACGACGAGGGCGAGGATACCAATAATGATGCCGGGTACGCCAAACAGCTTCAAACCACCATAAAGAAAAATGAGAAGCAGAAGCGAATTCAGTCCAATGCTGTCCCCGTATACTTTCGGTTCAAAGGCGTGCCGAGTAACGAGAATGATAGGCCACATAATGAGCAGTCCTGTTCCTAAAAATACATTTCCTTCAACATAGGTGAATACAGCCCATGGCACAACGATAGCAGGGATGCCGACTAATGGGATCAGGTCTACAATGCCGCCAATAAGGGCGATGGTGAATGCATATTCTACTCCGAGTACAAGCAAGCCAAGAAAGAAGACAAATGCGGTAATACTGGAGAGAATAATATGGCCTTTAATATATCCGAACACGGCGTTCTGCAAATCACTTGTCACGACGCCAAGAGAGCGGCGTACCCGTTTAGGAATGAGTGTGTTGCCCTTGGATGAAATCGTATTCCACTGTTTGCTGATTAAGAATGTAGCTACCAAGACAATGACTGTGATAACCGCAAGCTTAGGCAAGAATAAGACGGTAGCTTTCAAGAAATGAAACAAGTAGGCGACAATTAACGTGCCTCCGCTAGCAATCGTTCCTGTGTATTTTGACAGCGATGATTTCAAATCTGCAAAATTGAATGTATCATTCATGTCGGTGAGAAAATGCTGGAACTCCGCAGAATAGAAATAGGCTTCAGCCTGTATTCTCCATTCCACAATCTGATTCTGTACGATCCCCATAATATGCCATGATTCGGAAATGATCTTCGTCGTGAATAGGTACAGAATTCCTGCGATGATGGCTGCGAAAAGCAGTAGGGCCGTCATCACGGCAAATCCACGGCGGAACTTCCAACGCTTCTCCAAAAAACGAACGATTGGATTCATCATGTATGCAAGCAGCCAGGCAATCAGAAACGGGCAAATGATCGAAAAACCGAAATAGAATACCGCTGTAAACGCAGCAATGATCAGTAGCACCCATGTTGCTCGGAAGATGCGGTGAACGAGAGTAGGATTAAAAATAGGCATTCATGACTTCCTTTCTATGAAATCAATCTGTGGTGTTGGTATTTCCATTATTGTAACAAACACATGAATTCATACTCGACTTCACATATGTGTCTATGACATCAGCTCTTAGGTATGCTCTTCTTCATCCGATAGAGATATTTCATCCAAAGTCATGTTGAAGCTCGGAGCGAGCGTAGTCAGGAAATATTGTACCTCTGGCATATTCAGCTGCTTCAGCTTCTGTTCCGTCTGGCGCTTGGCGACTTCGAACTCGCGATTGCCTGCAGCTAGCTCACTGATGCATTTAACGTAGGCATCCAGTAGATCGGCTGCCTTCACATAACTCCGCAACTCATGATCTCCTTGCGGATCTATGAGGGGCGTGTAGATGCTTTGCAGTTCGGGAGGAATCATGCCGACTAAGCGTTCGGCGGCCAACTGTTCAATTTCACGGAAATTGTTCAGCAGTCGGCTGTTGTGGTGCTTGACAGGAGTAGGAATGTCGCCTGTAAATACTTCGGTAGCATCATGAAATAAGGCCAATGCTACAGCTTGCCCGGTGTCTATTTGCTTATGGAACACCTCATTAGCAATCGTGCACAGCATATGGGTAGTCATAGCAACATGGAAGGTATGCTCCGCAACATTCTCTTTGTCTGTATTTCGCATGAGACTCCAGCGTTCGATATGCTTGAGCCGGTACATATAGGCGAGAAAATGATGGGGTTTGGTTGTTGAATTCTCAGTTGTACTCATAGGTTCCTTCCTTTCAGGGGATATCTAGACGCTCTACAATTGCAGCAATCAGTTGACTGCGGATTGTCGCAGGATATAGGCGTGGAAAATGCTTCGATTAGGTGCACGCCTTGTGATATTATAATAGCATTGGAACTCATTTGACGAAATTGTAACAAAGACTACTTCCCGTTGCTTCCGAGATCTGCATCAAGAACACTCATTTCCCGGGATGATTAGAGATGAGAGGAGCAAGTTCATGATGACATCATTTTTGCAGAGTGTGTACGATTTAATTGTAGAAACGTCTACAAATTTGCCAGGGGATGTAAGGCGCGCGATTCAAGAGGCACAGGCACAAGAGGATGCTGCAACGCGTTCCGGCTTGTCCTTGAGCACAATTGCTCGGAACATCACCATGGCTGAGAAAAATGTGTCGCCGATCTGTCAGGACACAGGCATGCCAACCTTTATTGTACATACACCCATTGGAGCGAATCAAATCCAAATGAAGAAAGACATTCGCGAAGCGATTAGCCGTGCAACGAAAGAGGGCAAGCTTCGTACGAATTCTGTTGATTCCCTAACAGGAGCGAACAGCGGAGATAACTTAGGACCGGGCACGCCGGTCATCCACTTCGAGCAATGGGAACGTGAAGATATTGAAGTGAAGCTGATTCTCAAGGGTGGCGGATGCGAGAATAAGAACATTCAATACAGCCTCCCTGCGGAATTGGAAGGGCTCGGCAAGGCAGGCCGTGATCTGGACGGCATTCGCAAGTGTATCCTGCATGCTGTCTATCAGGCTCAAGGGCAGGGCTGCAGTGCAGGCTTCATCGGTGTTGGTATCGGTGGCGACCGAACGACTGGATACGAGCTTGCGAAGCATCAACTGTTCCGCAAGGCAGATGATGTGAATCCCCATTCTGATTTGGCACAGCTGGAGCAGTATATTATGGAGAAAGCTAATGAACTCGGGATTGGAACGATGGGCTTCGGCGGTGAGGTCACCCTGCTCGGATGTAAAATTGGCGTGATGAACCGTCTCCCAGCAAGCTTCTTCGTATCTGTTGCGTACAACTGCTGGGCATTCCGTCGCCAGGGCGTGATTATCGACAGCGATTCGGGAGCTATCCGCGAATGGATATACGAGCGCGGAACAGAGGTTGCTATGGCAGCTTCACAGAAATCAGAGAACTCTGGACAAGTCGCAGCTGCCTCTGAGCAAGGAGGGAGTCGTCAAGTTGTGCTGACAACTCCAATTACGGAGGAAGCGATTCGTTCCTTGCGTGTGGGCGATGTTGTCATTATAAATGGAGAGATGCACACTGGCCGTGACGCCCTTCATAAGTACTTGATGGATCATGATGCTCCGGTTGATTTGAATGGGGCTGTTATCTACCACTGCGGTCCTGTCATGCTGAAGGATGAGGAAGGCTGGCATGTCAAGGCTGCTGGTCCGACGACGAGTATTCGCGAAGAGCCTTACCAAGGTGATATTATGAAGAAATTCGGCATCCGTGCTGTTATCGGCAAAGGCGGGATGGGAGCGAAGACTCTGGCTGCCTTGCAGGAGCATGGCGGGGTGTACTTGAATGCAATTGGCGGTGCTGCGCAATATTATGCAGAGTGCATCAAGCGTGTAAATGGCGTTGACTATATGGAATTTGGTATTCCAGAAGCGATGTGGCATTTGGACGTAGAAGGATTTGCTGCAATTGTTACGATGGATTCCCATGGGAACAGCTTGCATGCAGATGTGGATCGGAGTTCGCTTGAGAAGCTGTCTCAGTTCAAGGCTCCGGTATTCTAATGAATCGAAAAATAAAGTTCGATCGTAATGTCGGTCTGATCGTGAACGATTGGTTCGAACGGTATATGTACTTGCTTATCCCCAGCTGCTTGGTGCTGGGGGTTCTTTGTAGTGAGCCGTTGCTTCCGTTCGTGCCCTACGTTCCGTGGATGTTCGGACTTGTTACTTTCGTTATGGGGCTAGGTTGTGGACGCCGTGATGTGATGGGAGCCTTTCGGCAGCCGGTTCTATTCGCGGCCGTATTCATTCTGACGCATATCATCTCACCGATCGCAGCCTATGGGATAGGCACGCTTCTGTTCGGTGCAGGATCATCTTATACGGCCGGGCTCGTTCTGTTCACGATTATCCCGTTAGGGATATCTTCTGTGCTGTGGGTGGAGATGGCGAGAGAATCTGTCCCTCTGATGCTGGCACTAGTGGTCATGGACTCACTGCTTAGCCCCATCGTTGTTCCCGCATCGCTGTCTGCGATGTTCGGGGCTACCATTGCATTCGATGTATGGGCGATGCTGCTTGATTTGCTGTGGATTATTGTAGTTCCGACCGCAGCAGGCATTTGCATATATGAATGGTCAGGAGGCAAGGCTAAGGCATCTGCTGCGCCCGTGCTTCTGCCTGCATCGAAGGCTGCATTTGTTGGTGTTGTACTCTTGAATGCAGCAGCGATTGGCCCCTATGTGCGGGCATGGGGGAGTGAGGCAATAGGGCTGTTCTTCGTCGTGCTGCTGCTCGTTGCCGTCTGTTATGCACTAGGCTGGGGATTGAGCTTTATGTTCAAGCGCAGCGGCACTGCGATGCAGGGGACATTAGGCTTCGCTTCAGGGATGCGCAATATCTCTCTTGGTCTAGTGCTAGCGATGAGGTACTTCGGGCCGGAAACAGCCGTTGCTGTTGTACTCGCCATATTAATTCAGCAGCCAGCTGCCACCGTGTATCACGCAATTTTACAAAAGATTAATAAACTTTCTGCTGGTCAAACGGAAAAGGGATAAGTAGGATTAATACGTAGACAGTAACAACAATGAATTGAAGCAGAGAGAAGGAGTAGAACCATGTCACGTTTTCGCACAAGGTTGACCTTTGTGTTTGTCTTGCTTATCGGTATTTCAGTGCTAACAGCGGGCATTTATATGGCATCTACATTCAAGACGAGTCATATTCGGCAGCTTGAGCAAAATATGTCCCGGGAAATTATGCTCATCGAACAGACCTTGGTCTGGAAGCAGGGAAACCGCTTCGAAGAGCTTGTCAGCTACTACACAGACTGGGCTCGCAAGCTTCATGATAGTGCTGATGCAAGGGTTACGTTCATACTGAAAGATGGAACCGTTGTCGGAGATTCTGACCGTCCAGTAGCTGAGTTGGATAATCACTTGAACAGAGAGGAGATCGCTGCTGCGAAGAAGGATGGACTAGGCTCCAAAATTCGCTATAGCGATACCCTTCGGCAAAATATGCTGTATGTTGCTAGTCCTGTTCATACTCCAGACTTCGATGGCTACGTACGCTTAGCGATGAGTCTGGCAGATGTAGAGAGCAGTGTACGAGAGTTGTGGGCTTATCTGTCGATTGGGCTCGCTTTATTGTTCCTTGTCGCAGCTATTGTCAGCTATCGAATAGCGTACAACATGACACGGCCAATTGAGAATATGACCCGCGTCGCGATGCGTATCGCGCAGATGGACTATCGGGCACGAACTCAATCTGTCGGGAAAGATGAGATCGGGCAGCTGGGCTCTGCGATTAATGCGATGGCTGATAGTCTGCAGGTTCAAATGTCGGAAATTCGCGAGAAGGAAAGCCGCCTTCAGGCAGTGCTTGAACATATGATTAATGGCATTGTTATGATTGATGCCCACGGCCAAGTTGGTCTGTTGAATCGCAAGGCGGAGCATATATTGGGCATTAAGAGCACCGAGTGGATCGGACGTACCTTCGAGGATGTTCGAGCGCCACATGAGATGCAGCAAATGACTGCAGAGGTGCTGGAACGCAAAGTAGCGAGTCATGATGAAATTACACTGTATTATCCAGAAGAACGTCTGCTTGATGTGAGTGTAGTACCCGTTTACTTCACAGACAATGAATGGGCAGGTGTACTGCTTGTCATGCAGGATGTATCTACAATTCGGCGTCTTGAACGAATGAGAAGTGAATTCGTGGCCAATGTGTCCCATGAATTGAAGACACCGATTGCTGCGGTGAAGGGATTCGCGGAGACCTTAATGAATGGCGCGATGAATGACCCAGAGATAGCAACGTCGTTCCTGCAGATCATCCATGATGAAAGTGAGCGGTTGAATCGCCTAATCGGCGATATATTGGAGCTGTCTAAGATAGAGTCGAAGCGGGTGCCGCTGCAATATTCCCCGGTTCAGGTCGATCTGTTCTTGGAGAAGACGGTGGAGATGCTCCAGAAGGAAGCTGACAAGAAGCGAATAGATGTTCTTCTGAGTACAGAACAAGATATGTATGTAGAGGCTGACGAGGATCGCTTCCGTCAAATTGTACTGAATCTCTTGTCGAATGCGATTAATTACACGCCAGAAGGCGGTCACGTAAAAATTGTAGCAATGCCGATTGAACATAGCGAGAACGGGGAAGCAGAGTGGATTCGTCTGACTATATCCGATACTGGCATCGGTATTCCGAAGAAGGATTTGCCGCGCATATTTGAACGGTTCTATCGTGTTGATAAGGCACGGTCTCGCAGTTCCGGAGGAACTGGCCTAGGCTTGTCCATCGTGAAGCATCTCGTTGATGCTCATCATGGATTAATTCGCGTAGACAGTGAACTTGGGGTGGGTACGACGTTCACGATCGAGTTGCCAGTCGTGCAAGATATTCAGATGCTATCGAATAGTGTAAAGTAGGCCACGCGATGAGATCGGCTGCCTTTCATTAATTTTCAACATTTTCAAAAAATGCTTGGTCAACATCACATGATATATGTTACGATAATGTTGAGAAACGATGAAGAAAGACGATTACGTATAATCGATTCGACTTTCGGAGGAAGATTATGTCAGAGATTAAAGTATTGGTAGTTGAAGATGAACCTACACTGGCGCGACTGCTGTCCTACAACCTGACTTTGGAAGGGTATGAGACAACGGTTGTCGATCATGGGACTCAGGGCTTGCAGATGGCGCTCCATCGCAAATTTGATCTTATCGTTCTAGATATTATGCTTCCGGGAATGAACGGTTTCGAAATATTGTCGCGAGTAAGACAGGCAGGGATTCGTACCCCAGTGATTGTTCTAACTGCTCGAAATGCGGAGGAAGAGGTCGTACAAGGTCTGAAGTGTGGTGCTGATGACTATATTACGAAGCCTTTCGGTGTTGCAGAGCTGTTGGCAAGAGTGGGAGCGGTGCTAAGACGGACATCGAGTGACGGAACCGGATTGACATTGTCCGAAGAGTCTGATGACAAGATGATTGCACTTGGCGATCTGCGGATTTATCCAGAGAAGTATGAGGTTACGCTTCATAATGATCTCATTCCACTGCGGCCTAAGGAATTTGAAGTATTATTATATTTAGTACAGCGCCCTGGAACCGTAGTAACAAGAGACGACCTGATGAACGCCGTATGGGGGTTTGACTATATTGGCGGACAGCGGACAGTAGATGTGCATGTCAGCTCTCTTCGCAAGAAGCTGGAGATGAATCAACAATCAGTGCAGATTGATTCGATTCGTGGCGTGGGCTACAAGCTTGTCGTTCATAAGAAGCAGGGTGTGCTTCCATCTTAGGTTGCATGAAAATTAGAATATGGAATTTTTAATATAGTAGGGCTGTCCCGTCACATCCGATGTGATTATGGGGCAGCCCTATTTTTCTTTTGTTGATCTAATCAACCATCCAGTATTTACATTATCAATAATATAGATTATTATTAACCTATGTTATAAGTAACCTAATGAGGTGTTTTTCGATGTCGATCAAATATGCCATTCTGGGGCTTCTGAGCTGGAAGCCGGCTTCCGGATATGAATTGAAGAAGATTTTTGAGGACTCATCAGCGATGTATTGGTCCGGCAATAACAATCAAATCTATAAGTCGCTTGTTCAGCTATTGGATGATGGCCTAGTCACTAACGAAATCAAGCATCAGGAAAGTTCTCCATCCAAAAAAATTTACAGCATTACAGATGAGGGAATGCTCCGATTAAAAGAATGGGTGCTTGAGGAACCTGAACTTCCCGAGCTTAAGAATACATTCCTTATCCAATTGGCATGGGCAGACCAACTAGACGACGAGGAATTAGATGATCTGCTGGATCGGTATGAGGACAGGATCAACATGCAGCTCGTCTATCAGCAAGAAAAAATGAATCGTGGACTCCAAGAGCCGAATCGAAATGAGCGGGAAGCCTTTTTGTGGAATAAAATTTCTGAGAATCTACTGTCCAGCTACCTCAATGAACTGAAATGGGTGCAGGGAATTCGCATGGAGCTTAAGGGAAGAAAACAAATGAAGGAGAGAATGACTATGAACTATAAACTCGTCGAAAGCGAAACGAAGCCATATATCGAATTGCTTACAAACGACACGCCGCTAAGTACGGAGCAGGATGCTGTGGATTTGATTGCCTTGTGCAAGGAACATGATGTTGAGCTGCTTCTGGTACACGGGGCAGCTCTTGCGGGGGAGTTCTTCAGCCTTAGAACGGGCGTAGCGGGAAGAATGATTCAAAAGTTTACGAACTACCATGTGAAGACGGCTGTCATCATTCCCGATCCGTCGTTAAATAGAGGCCGCTTTAAAGAAATGGTGGGAGAATCCAATCGCAGCAATCATTTCGGGGTTTTCGAAACGCGAGCAGATGCGGAGAGCTGGCTTATTCAGTAACGGTTAATCGACAGTTAGGGAATGTAGGAGATACGAATATGTATTTCCCAGAATGGCGGGTATGTAAGTCGCAATTTTGACGAGGCCTTGCTGTATACGATAACTGATATCGTACGGTATGATGAAGCTGCGCCTCAAGAGCAGGGGGTACGAAGGCTGTTTTCTTGTAGTGGATCACTACATAGGAGACAGCTTTTTTATATTGAACGAAGTCAAAGTGCAGGTGAGAAGATTCATTTAGGGAAAAATATAGGTTGAAATTGATGAGCCGTGGCAGCAGATATTTTACTTCGACATGCGAAGAGACGCAGATTCCGATTGTCTTCCTCATAATTTGCATGACATCAAACATTGTATGAAACTCATTTTTATTAATAAACAGGCTGTTGAGAAGGTCTCAACAGCTATTTTTTTATTTATTGAACCTGCAGTGATTGGGGGGATTTCTCCAAAAAACTTCTTCGTTTCAAGTGAAGTTTGTCACTTAAAGAGTTGACGGCCAACCACAATTATGTTTCCTAAAATTAATAAAATAGTATATTCAGGAAAATTAGGATATTATTATATACAATCCTATAAAGA